>JADFLN010000061.1 GCA_022564385.1 Nitrososphaerota archaeon
GTTCAATCAAAGTTAGAGCTGCAGTTCACATTATTCATAACGCTATTGTTACAGGTAAGATAAAGAGTGGGCAGACAATAATCGAAGCAACCTCAGGAAACTTCGGAATAGCTCTTGGATTATTATCAAAACTGGGATTAGTTGTAGTTTCACTTGTATCAAGAAAGTTGCAAGAAGGGGTATTCAAGGAATTAAGAAATGAGAATATACAAATCATAGATCTTGATATGGACATTTGTCCAGCTCCAGGAATGAAAGATGGAGCAGCAGATCTTTTGACTGCAAAAGCAACTGCCGTAAATATTCGCTCACAATTATCAGAATTGGGTTTTGATCCTACTATTTTTGATAAAGAAAATTCTGAAATAGTATCACTTTTGGTTAAACAAGATATCATAAATTTGGCAAAATTTCTTGCTAAGATATACGGATTATTCTGTACAGAACAATATGACAATGAATTAAACATTGATGTTCATAAAACTGTCACAGCAGTTGAGATAGACCAACAATTACATGAAAATAATTACTCATTGGAAGATTTTGAAATTGTTTGTACATTTGGCACAGGTGGTACTTCTGGTGGTTTGAGTCGATACGTATCTGAAAAATATGGAAAAAAATCAGTACATGTAGTTTTTCCACCTGTAGGTCAAGATGTTGCAGGAATTAGGACAAAAGACAAAGCATCAGGCTTGAAATTATACGAACCTGAGAAATATGCTGGAGAACATGAAATAGATTTTGAGAAGGCAAAATATCTTCTAAAGTTTTTTGTAGACAAAGGTCACGATATAGGTGAAAGTACTGCTCTTGCGCTTTATCAAGTATTAGTTATGGCAAATTCTAGGAGTGGTGGAAAGTTTGTCGTAATTGTTGCTGATGGAATAGAAAAATACAGAAAAAATCTAGAAGCAATTTCAAATAATCAACGTGTTCAAGTTTCATTAGATGAAGCTGTAGCAAGTGTAAATGACTATGATAGAATAATTTGGGTTCATGCTCAGTATACTCCACGCGAAGAAGGAATAGAGTTAATTGCAAAATCTCTGGGTGTTGATAAAAATAAAATCTTGGTTCCAAAGGCAAGAACCATAGAACAACTATTATCAACACAACAAATTCCAGAAGAGCTAAGCAAAGATTTGCAAGGATCTAAAGGTAAATCATTATTGATTTGCATGGCTGGGAATACTTCACTGATGGCAACTAAAGTACTTGCGACCAAAGGAATCGTAACTGAAAGTTTGACTGGTGGAATTACAGAACTGCCTGAAGGAAGAAGCAGAGATCCCTCTGAATTTATCAAAGTAGCTACCGAATAATAGTGCAATTATTTTTCTACCTCATCTGAATGGGATAGACATTGAGCTAAAACTACTAGTTTGACTCTATGAAATTTATAGAATCAAAGCTTTGAATTAATAATTGCCTGAAGATAACGAAAAAACTCTTCCCAAAGACTTTGACTCAGATTATAGCATGCCTGGTCGTTTTGAGGAGAGCAATTCAGAATATTCTGATGTAGAAATTGCAAAGTCTAAACCAAAAAATAGAGTAATTTTGGTAATTGTAATGTCTTTTGTGATTGTCTCATTGGGATTCTTTTCATATTATTTTATTAACCAAAATGAGATAGATGCACAAATAATTCAAAATATCAATGTGGATCCTGAAAAAAATTTGGTAAATCAGTACGGGGTAGGTGAATATGGAAGTGATCATGCACATGCTGCAATTGCAGTTTTTGTGAATGGTGAACAGTTAAACTTTGGGCTGCCACAGTTTCAGATTTCAAGCAAATACATCCACTTTGAGAATCATAATCCATATCTAATTCATAAGCATGCAACAAGTGTTCCACTGGAGATGTTGTTTGCATCATTTGAAATGAAGATTACACAAGATTGCATAAAATTGAATGATGATGCATCTACTGACACCAAAAATACCAAGTTCTGTACTGAGCAAGACAAATCCTTAGTGTTTTATGTTAATGGGGAAAAATACAACTCAAACATTTCTCAATATGTACTTGAACATAATGACAGAATATTGATATCTTTTGGGGATACTGAATCAATCTCAAAGCATCTAACATATTTAGAATCTTTGAAAATTTTGGATATTCCAAAAAAAACTCCACAATATTCTGGAAATGAATTCAACATATGACCCTAAAATAGATTCTTTTACTTTTTATCAGAAAAATAACATGGTGTCTTTATACAAAAAATCAAGATAATGTTAAATGTGGTATTTTTTGATTTTATACAAATTGGGAGAATATGAAGAGTTTGCAGAAGCCCTGTTTGGTCAATTATCAGTTGAAATTGATGAGGAAAATGAAATCACAGAGTTAGCAATCAAAGCTAAAGAAAGTCTTGGTGATAAGGTACAATTCAAAGAATTAGAAGATATTGCCAAAGAAATTTTTCCAGTTTTTAAAAATAAAGTGGAAAACTTTCTAGGTGTTAAAGTTCCTGAAAATTTACAATTAAAATTTCTAGAATTAGTAGATTTAAAAAAAATGAAAGGAGACAAAGTATTTGCAGATAAAGAGACAAAGGTGTTTGTTACAGAATTATTTCAGTCAGTTGCAAAAAAAGATCTTAAAAAGATTGCAGAACTGATGGAACAGAATACTGCAAAATATTTGGTATATTCAACATATGCAATTCAGTACATATCTAAAATTACAACAACATATGGGGACTATCTTGATTCTATAATTTATCTAAATAAATTCATTTTATCAAAATATCCACAGATAATTCTGTATAAACAGGGGGAACCGTATGAGTCAAGATTTGAAAATGTAAATTCTGGATATATAGGTGCAGTAAAGATGACAGTCTTAGAAGAATTAATTCATTCTGCACAAGAAAATTTACAACAAGTAAATAAAAATGCTGCAATGGAAGTAAATAAAATTAATGAAGAACTAGCAAGTATAATTTTATCTCTCGATACTGAAACAATTAACAAGCTCTCAGAGTATTGTCAGCTACAAACAGTTCCAAATAATTTCCCATTTGCAAAAAAAGCAAATCTATTTTTCTTTTTGAATCCAGATCATTTTTTAATTGAACAGATTGGACCAGATGTTATGACATTTACACATGTAGAAATTGATCCAAAGATAGGAGATTCAATTCCACAACTTTTAGATATTTACAAGAGATGGCTAGTTCCAATTCAACAACATCATGCAGCATTTACAGCAATGGAAGGAATGGCTAGTTTTGCAATTGAGAATATCTTAAAAGATGACAAAGATTTTCAAAATTATCTTACCACGTTTATGGGAACAGATTTTTCAGCATATCAGGTTAGAAAAAGTATGGGAAAAGACTTTACCAAAACAGTATATGAAAAACTAGGCAAAGATACCTTCAAAAAAATGATTGATATTCCCCCAAACACAAGAGAGCTTAAGGATCCCCAATTATACCTCAAAAAGATGAGTTTGTAATAATTGAAAGAAAAATTTGATCCTTTTGTTGCAGAATGGTTCTCATTTGTTAAAAATCCAAACTTCAACCTAATTGAAAAATGTCTAAAATTTGCTCAGATTTTAGAATATCCTGATCTAGATGTGGATGAATATATTCAGAAGATAAATCGAATAGGAATGTCTCTCAAAGAGTCAATCAATGATGTTAAAAATCCAACATATCTAATTTCAATGTTAAATGAACATCTCTTTGAGAATTTAGGCTTTAGTGGAGATGACAATGATTTCTTTAATCCAAAGCATAATTTTCTAAATGAAGTTATTGATAAAAAATTAGGTTTACCCATTACCATCTCAATTCTTTATGTTGCAGTTGCAAAATTTATTGGATTAGATCTTAAAATTGTTGGATTTCCAAGTCACATTCTAGTTAAATATAATGAAGAGATGATTTTAGATCCGTTTAATGACGGGAATCTATTGGATGTGGATGACTTACAAAGAATCCTAGATACTAATTTTGATGAACATTTAAAGTTGCAACCAGAATTTCTGGATGAGATAAAATCAGAACAAATTCTTGTAAGAATGACTCGTAACTTGAAAAATTCATACATACAATCTTTTGTTTATGACAAAGCACTACGATGTACTAACATGGTTTTAGCTATTGAACCTGAATCTCCTGAAGATATCAGAGATAAAGGAATCATAGAAGAAAGATTACAAAATTCTGAAACTGCATTAAAATATTTAAATAAATATTTAGAAATTAATCCAAACGCAGAAGATATAGATTTTATTTTAGAAATGATAAGAAGTATAAAACAAAAAATTAATCAATGATAGAACTAATGTCCTGACCTTTCTTGATCAATGATATTTCATGACGAGCAATTTTATTTCTAATTGCTCCTTTGAGAATATCAATTTCACTTCTAAATAATGCAATTTCATCTTCAAGTTTTGCAACTCGTTCATAGATGGTTTCAGCGTCTGAACTCATAATTCATTATCAGGAAAAAATTGTCTTAAAAAGCTATGGGTAGATATTTTGATGTGTAGGCTGGGATTTTTTAACTATAATTCAAATTCTTGGCGACATTTTTCACATTTCGCTCGCTCTTTTCCAGGTGAACCAAGAAGAAATATTTTACCAATTGTTCTACACATTGGACACATTCCAGTTGTTGCATTTTTTGGTCCAGTCCGAATAATTTTTTGTGTTTTTCTTCGTCCCATTAAAAAAACTCATTTAATCGGCCTATTAAATTTAATTTTTAATGGCGCGGGGAGGGGGATTCGAACCCCCGTGTCCTTGCGAACATGGAATTAGCAATCCCACGCCCTACCAGGCTAGGCGACCCCCGCATTAAGATGACTATAATTAATCTGTAAATAAATTCACTCTTCACCAAATTGACTGTAATTAGTTACAATTTCATTAATATGAAGTCTGTTTCCACCTACAATTTTAAGATCTACTTGCACCTTTTTGTTAGAAATAGTAAGAATATTGTAGGTATTTTCAAATAATCCACGAACTCGTTCAGACGTAGCAGCTCCGGCATTAACAACTGTAAGTTTTCCAAAATTCCAAGCCCAAGGCCTGTGTTTGTGTCCACACAAAACTACATCAACTTGAGTATCCAAAATTGTTCTTAAAATATCACCAGCATCAACAACAGTGAGTTGATCAGAACCAGTATCAGGAATAGGAATTAGGTGATGATGCATTGCTACAATCTTTACCTTGTCTTTGTATTTTTTCATAGTTCTCTCTAACCACAAATTTTGTCTATATCCAACTTCACCTTCATTTCTGTCAGGTCTAGCAGTCCCAACTGTTACTAAAACAACATCATCATCTAACTCGTTAATTGTTTGAAATGGAAAAAATTTTTTGAATAATAAATAACCAGTGTTCCTATAATCATGATTTCCACTAATTGAAATAATTTTTTGCGTGTTAAATTTTGTTAACAGTGATTTGCATTCTTCATACTCTTTCATCAATCCC
The DNA here is from genome assembly GCA_022564385.1 of Nitrososphaerota archaeon. Taxonomy (GTDB): domain Archaea; phylum Thermoproteota; class Nitrososphaeria; order Nitrososphaerales; family Nitrosopumilaceae; genus Nitrosopumilus. The sequence continues at coordinate 5,478 of JADFLN010000061.1, forward strand.
TCATTTGTTAGATCACCTGTAATTACAATTACATCTGGATTTATCTGGTTAACCTCTTTGACTACTGTTTCAAATACTTCTGGTAAAAACTGGGAGCCTACATGAAGATCTGAAAGTTGTACAATGATCATTTTCTATCAAAATTAAATCAAAGTATGTTAATAAATTACTCTTATAGAAAATAACAAAAAAACAAATTATATGACAAGGGTAGAATTAAATACGTTCAATCGGCAAATTTTGCTGAAATGGGTAAAAAAGCAGCCGTAATTAATGGTGATGGAGTTGGCCCTGAATTAGTTAATGCAATGATGCAGGTCTTAGAAGCATGTAATACTCAAATTGAGCTCATTCGTTGTGAAGCTGGCTCAGAGCAATGGAAAAAAAATGGAGGGGCCACATACATTCCAGATTCTACATCTAAAATCATGGAAGAGAGTGATGCTTGCTACAAAGGTCCCACTACAACAATACCAACACCTGATGCTCCAAGAAGTGTAGCGGTTTCTACACGACAAAAATTTGAGTTGTATGCAAATGTTAGACCCATTAAAACATATGACAGACTATCACCAAATAGAAAGCTTGATTTTGTATGTTTTAGGGAAGCAACTGAAGGATTGTATGCAGGAATTGAGTTTAAGACATCTGAAGATTCTGCCATAGCAATTAGAAAAATAACAAGAAAAGGTTGTAAAAGAATAGTAGATTCAGCATTTGAATGGGCAAAAAAATATGGATTAAAAAAAGTAACAGCAATTACAAAAAGAAATATTCTAAAAATAACTGATGGTATTTTTTGGAGTGAAGTAGAAAGGGCTGCACAAGAAAATCCAGAAATTGAGATTGAAGAATACTATATTGATAATATGACTCAACAATTAGTAAAAAATCCAGAAAGATTCAATAATTCGGTTTTAATAAGCACAAATTTGTTTATGGATATCATTTCAGAATGTGCTGCCGGAAGCATTGGTTCAATTGGAAATGTTTACTCTGCAAACATTGGTGATAATTATGCAATGTTTGAGCCAGCACATGGAAGTGCACCAAAATACAAAGGAATGGATAAAGTGAACCCCACTGCTGCAATTTTATCAGCAGCATGGATGGTAGAATATCTAGGTGAGCCAGAAATTAGGGATGTTATTTTTAAAGCTACAGATGAGGTAATTAATGAAGGAAAATTTGTTACGTATGATATTGGTGGCAATGCTAAAACAAGTGAAATGACTAATGCAATTGCAGAACATTCTGCAAAACTATTAAAAAAATAATCACTTTTTTGCTTCTATGATTATTAATTCCTCAAAAAATAATTTCTTTTTTGCAAGAACTTTTGTTGTTAGTCCTCCTTTTTTTGTTGCATCAATTAATGCATGATAATTTGAAAGTGAAGATGTAACAAAAAGAAATTTACCTGATGCGTTTAGGCACGGTATAGCTGATTTTATGATATTCAAAGGTATTTCAAGTCCATCTATACCACCATCTGTTGCAATATCCAAGATTTCAGCAGTTGCAAGATATGGTAGATTACAAACAATCAAATCAAATTTTATTTTTATTGCATCTGAACCATTGCAACAAATGAGATTTTTAGTTTTGTAAGTTTGATGTTTCAACACTTTATAGTTAATGTCAGTTCCAACTACAAAAGAAAAGTTTTCAGAGAGTAATTTTGTTAGATATCCAGAACCACTTCCTATGTCTAATGCAAAATCTCCTTTTTCATTTTCAATTTTTTCTGCCATAAAAAAAGTATCCTCAGAAGGAGGATACTCATCATTTTTCAAGAATTTGATTTGCAAGTTGGATTATTTCATCTCCTGAAAGATCATCTATTCGTTTATCAATTACAGTTTTCTTGTTGAATTGTTTTAAAATATTTTTAACAGTTTTTCGTCTATATGAAAAAATTTTGTTGATTGTTTGAATTAGATCTTTGTTCATAGTATTTTTTTGGGTTATTTTTAGAATTACAGAATCAACTTTTGGTGGAGGCGAAAAATTATTTTTTCCCACTTTAGAAATGTTCGTAATTTCAAAGGCATAGTTAGCAATAATACTTACTGCTTTTCTATTCTTTGATAAGTTGGTAAGTAGTTTATCAGCAAATTCTTTTTGAACCATTATTACACCATGTGAGAAAGAAGTTTGTGCAAGCCATTCTATTGCATCTTTACTCTTAGAATATGGTAGACTTGATACAAAAATAGAAAAGTAGTCTTTGATCTTAAAGCCATCACCTGATTTTAAGATGAGATTATCAATATCAGAGAATTTGGATTTTGCATTTCTTACAAGTTTTTCATCCACATCAATTGAGATTACTTTGTTTGCTTTCTCACAGAGTAATGGAGTTAAGATTCCCAATCCAGTTCCTAATTCAAATACAATATCATTTTTTGTGATTTTAGCCTCTGAAACAATTGATTTTGCTATTGAATTTGAGTTAAGAAAGTGCTGTCCAAGTTTTTTTCGTATTATCATCTCTTTACAAAAAGATTCATTCTACTTTCACCAGTAATTTCATCCATGATTCGTTTTGAAATATGTTTTATTGGATCTTTGAATCCAACTCTTTCTTGTAAATCCTGATAGTTTTCAAACTTTTTCTTTTCTCGTTCTTCAAGCATCATTTTCATGTAGGTCTTTCCAATTCCTGGAATTAATTCAAGTGCATGAATTCTGGGTGTCAGTGGTTGTGCATTGTTTAGATATTCAACAAACTTTGATTCATTAACAGTCACAATATTTTCTACTACTGCTGTTAATTCACTTTGAGCTGATGATGAAATTTGATCATATTCCAATTTCCCTAAGACAGATAAAACTTTAGTTCGTCCTTCTTTTCCAATATAGATTTTCTCATTTACCTCAAATGATGAATTTGAAACTCCAAGAATTTCTAAAAGAGTTAGATGATCTTCTCCAATAGCTGTAACTATTATCCCTTCTCTGCCTCTTACAGTGATTGATTTTCCTCTAGGATTAAAATCTAGAACATATGCATATTCCTCATATTTTCTAGATGGGGATTGTGCCCTATACAAAATAAAATACTCCTAAAAAATTACGAGTGCCCCTTGATAATCTTGAGTATTTTTTCTAGAGTTTCAGCAAGAATTAGTTTTTTCCAACCGAATGTGAAAGAACTTAATTCAGCTAAATTTGTTGGTCGGATGTTTACAATTTCAACAGCTTCGTCTTGTGTTAATTCACATTCTTTCATGAGTTGTTTTTTCATTTCTTTGGCATCTTTAGAGTCA
>JADFLN010000150.1 GCA_022564385.1 Nitrososphaerota archaeon
TTATAATTTCCAATTGTAGATTCTCAGATTTGAGAGCAATGATTGAGCGCAATTTTTCAACAATGTCTTGTACTTGTTCGTCTACACTTTTTTGAGGATCTACTGAAACTCGGGCATCTTTCATAGCCTGCTCAATTCTCAATGGAGGATGAGGTAAGTGAGTTTTAGGGTCTACGTAAGTTTTGGCAATAAACTCTACAATCCGTTTTTTCTTTTCATCAATCATTTTTCGTCTTTGGTCAGTTGTAAGATTTAGAACACCTTTCTCAAGAATTATCTGAGCAATTTCAGTCTGGTCTTCAGTTTTGAAAGCCTTGAGTAATTTTTCATTTCCAGGCTTTGTGCCTTTTCCTGAATCAGTGTAAATTTCATCAGATACCAAAACTGCAGAAACATCCTTTTTCTTGCCTAATTTGTAATCCAGTGCTGGGTCTGGCTTTACTAAAATCTCAAATTTTTCGCCTTCAAAAGAATATCTTACCACCGTAACATCTACCATTTCTAAAATATGTATGATAATTTGGTATTTATCTATACGTAAAACTAGTTAGATTTTTATGTGGAATTTGAAGATTTTGTTCAAGATTTGTCGTCCGTAGAAATTATTAGTAAAAATACCAAAAAAATATCTGTAAAGCTAAAAGGGATTCCCATGCAGTATGCGAATGCACTTAGACGTATCTGTCTAAATGGTGTTCCAGTCTTTGCAATTGACACAATAGACATTATAGAAAATTCTTCCGTACTACCAGATGAGGGTTTGGCACATAGATTAGGATTAATTCCAATAACAACGGACTTATCCAGATTTAATGAACCATCTAAATGTGATTGTGACAGTGAAACTGGTTGCTCAAACTGCAAAGTCATGTTAGTTTTAGATACAGGAGAATCAGATGTAACAAGAACTGTCCTTTCAAACGAGATATCCTCTGAAGACGATTCAATAAAACCAGTTTCAGATAAAATTGCAATTGTTCAACTAGCCCCAGGCCAAAGAATCAAAATAGAATGTTATGCAAGACTAGGACGTGGAACAGAACATGCCAAATGGAACTCTGCAAATATTTCAACTCTCATTGAGACAGATAAAAAAGATGAAAGTGTTCTAACTGTAGAATCAACTGGTGCTCTTAGTCCAGAACAAATTATTCTTTCAGGAGTGAATGAAGTGAGTAATAGATTAGCTGAATTCAAAGATATGATTGTTCAAATCAAAGAATAAACTAAGCATACACATTATATTTGGGTTTTAGACGCATTATTCACATGACTAATCAAATGGTTATTCGCATGGCAAGAGATCTAAAAAAAGCATCAATCAAAAATGATGCTCCAATTTGGGCAAAATTGGCAAAATATGCACTAAAACCATCCATCGCAAGAAGAGATATCAACTTGAAGAGGATTGGTCAGCTAACAAAAGAAAATGATACAGTAGTCTGTCCAGGAAAAGTTCTCGGAACAGGTAATGTTCCTCACAAAATTACACTATGTTCATTTTCAATTTCAAATTCTGCTGCAAATAAAATCATTGATAGCGGTGGAAAACTAATTAGTTTTTCAGAACTGATTGAGCAGAATCCTACTGGAAAAGGAGTGATACTACTTGGCTAGTCAAGAAACAGTTGTCAGAACAGATAGACCAATAGTAGTTGATGCAACAAACCATATTGCCGGCAGATTGTCATCAAATGTTGCAAAATTATTACTTGACGGAAACAGAGTATCAGTTGTAAATTGTGATAAAATTATGATGAGTGGAACAAGAAGTAATCACATCAAAGAATATAGAGAGTTTTTAGAAATTAACAGTGTTATCAATCCAAAACATGGACCTGTCCATTACAGAAGACCGGATACAATTATAGCAAAAATGATTCGTGGAATGTTACCATATGATAGAAAACCATCAGGTAAAACAGCACACCAAAGACTTAGAACGTATATTGGTTCACCAAAAGAATTAAAATCAATTAAAAAAATTCAATTCGAGAAAGCAAAAATTAAAAAATCTACATCAAATTACACTACGATGGCAGAATTATGCAGAGTAATAGGGTGGACTGAATGACAACTCCAAAAACTGAAATTTATTTTGCAACTAGAAAAACAGCTAGTGCACATGTCTACATAACAAAAGGAAAAGGTAAAGTTAGAATTAACAATGTTCCAGTTGAAATGATTCCACAAGAAGCTGCTCGTGAAGTAATTTTAGTACCATTAGAAATCACAGGGGATTTGAGAGAGAAGATAGATATTTCTGTTAGAGTAAGAGGAGGAGGGG
>JADFLN010000151.1 GCA_022564385.1 Nitrososphaerota archaeon
TCTCTTAAAATCACAGTTTGATAATTACTGCTTATTGTTAAATCAGAATTTATGTTCTAAACTATGGTTCACAGACCAATAGTCATTTTGCAAATATTGGTCAGTTCAAATCTTGACAGATTCACTAATCTAAAATGACTTCATTTGAGGACGTTATTTTTCACAACCAATTCCATCATTGTCTCTATCAAATCCATGTGGATCAGAGCCTACAACCATAAAATTCGAATAGCGAATTTCACCACAGTCCAAATCTGGTGGATACGGAGTAATGCACACTGAAGGATATGACTCATCGCAAGAAGGCTTTGATGTAATCGATGGATTATTGATGCTTTGAGTAATTTTGGAGAATTCTTCTTGTCCCCATTTGTCAGCACCTACTCCCGATGTTTTCTTCTCACCTGTAATCATGTTTAATCCTGTAGATGACTCGTAAACCATACCAATTGCAATGAATAGTACAAACGGCACAACAATCATTGCTGCAATTTTAGTTCCCTTGTTATTCATCAGAAAAATATGAGAATACTAAGGTATTAAATTTTGACAGGTCCACACTTTAGAAGTAAGTCTCTTAAAGCACGTTCTTCATGATATTTTGTTTTGTTACTGTCAAGTTTTCCAGAAATTTGTGGAGTTTCTGTATTTTCTTTGGGTGGCTGCTTTTCTAGTTCTTGTAGTCTATTTGTAACAAATTCATACATTTCTCTTTTTTCTTCATCACTTGGTTCAACATATTCAGGATCATATGCAGTTTGATTCATTGGCCTATTTTCTTTTTTAGACAAAATGAATTCTTTCCAGAATTTTCTTTTGTGTTCTTCATTATTACCTAATTCAAATACAAAAGGAAATACGGTACTGAGAACTTTTTCCATCGTAGTTTCTGCATGTAATGTATTTTTTGCATATTCCCCTTCACGTGCATCCTTGCCATACTCTAAATCTTCAATTCGTTTTTCCAATCTTTGTATAATGTCAATATCAGGAAGTTTTTCAAATTTGTTCTTCAATTCAAATCTTTCTTTACTGAGTTCATGAACTTGTTTTGTTAATCTATCAATTTCTTCAGAGTGTTCAACAACTTCAATTTTTTCAAAGATTACTAGTTTAGCCTCTAATTGTTTGTATTTTGAAGCATTTTTGTTTTGATTACGAATGTATTGAGGAAGATATTTTTTGTGAGCTCCAAAACCATGAGCGTATGCTTCTCCGTGTACTTCTTCTGCTTGAGTCATTGCAAAAGCCTTCAAACTGTGTATGTTTTTCTTAAAGCGTCCATTATGCTCATATCTTTCAGCAAAAACTGGATTTGTTTTTGCCAGGTTTTTTCTTAGTCTATCAAAATATGCAATTTCATTCTCTACTGCCTTTTTCACATTAGGGTTAGTTCCATACACCAAATCCAACTCATTTAATCGCCTGCAATGACGTTGAACATCAGGAGCAGTCTCCCTTGACAAATAGATCATTCTTGCTTTTCGTCCTTTGGTTATCTTTGCAGGAAGATGAATTTCTACTGGATCTTTAGTAAAATCAATATCTCGTTTTCTTACTTGGCAGAGTTCACCAACTCGAGATGCAGAATCCTTTAGTGACATGTAAAGACGTTTTCTTTGCGGACTGGCATAAGTGCATGCTAATCGTATTTCATCATGGGTGAATGGATCAGGATCCAGTTCTTCTTCAATTACTGGCAGTGAAACATTATCTAAGAAATCCTCCATGTCAACAGATAACCCTCGCATTTTTGCATACTTTCTGCATTTGCTGACATACCCTTTGATTGAACTAGGCATTTTTGCAGCATATGGTTTTGCCTTTGCATTCTTGAATGGAGGATTAAACAAAATCTCAGGATGGTCTTCTTGCATAAAATCAACAAATTTCTGGAAAAATGCAAATGTCTTTTTTGAGTTATCTTCAGCGATTAAATCATCAAGTACGGTATCCATTTGTTTTTTGTAGGCATATTCACAAAAAACCTCTAGGTTTCTCAAGGCAATTTCTGCATTGTGTCTGCTGTTTTCTGACTTGCTTTTCTTAAATGCTCTATCCAAGAAAGTTTCCTTTGAAATTTTTTCATCAATGTATGACAACTATTAAGAAATGGCGTCGAAGTTATTATTAAGCAAAAAGAATTAGTGTATAATCATCATGATTCAGGCTGAAATTAGTATTTATCCCATAGCAACAAGGACTACTAGTGCCAGTTTTTACATTGCAAAAGCAATAGAATCAATCCAGAACATAAAGAATCTCAGATATGAAATAAATTCAATGG
>JADFLN010000152.1 GCA_022564385.1 Nitrososphaerota archaeon
TATTCTGATAATCTTCAGAATTTAATCAAAAGTTTCGATTAGGTATGTACTTAGTGGATGGAATGTGACATTAGGCAGTTTTTAAGATATTTCGACTAATAATCACAAAGTTAACTATTGTGAGACGATAGTTAAACAACCAAAAATAACCGTAGATCAATCTCTTTTTTGACAAGACCATCATACACATATTCTCAATTTACAATTCAAGATTATGGAAGACTTGGGCATTGTATCAACACATCGTTTTGATGAATTCTTAGTGTTAGGATTCAGTGAAAAATGGTTGCAAATTTTTGAAGATCCTCCCAAATTCAAGGTCACAATTGAGGATGATAGAAAACTGCATCTAATAAGCATAAAATCAGTATACAAAAAATGAATATCTACATTTAATCATCTAATTTTTATCAATGAACCAATGATTTTGTTGTTTGACTATGTACATTACGTGTAACTAAAGATATACTGATTTGTTTGTCCCACTTAAATATGTCAAAAAGATTTTCAAGATTATATGTTGATTTTTTTGAACATACAAAGTTCAAAACATCTCCATTTGTATAATTTGAGTGAATTGTTGATAAAAAAAGAGGATTTTTGTATTATTCATATTTTCATGAATCGAAATATGTATATCTCTTTTAACCTTGAAGAAGTAATATAAGGGTGGTAATAAGGAGTTGAATTCCAGTTAAAATGCGTAAACAAATAATGCAACAAATAAATGAAAATCTCTACAGTATGGAGGTCACTGGAAAAGTAGACTTTTCAATTTTAAAATTATTAGACAACCTAAGAGAATTAATTAAGGAATTAAAACAAAAATGGTTAGAAAATAGAAACACTGATAGTTTTTATTTTTACCAAGGTTTACGAAATATTGAATTAATGTTAGATAAAATGCAAGACAGATTCGAGCATTCTCAAGAAAGACATGATAATCCAAAGATTGCTGAAGATTCTATAGTGTTGTTTAAAGATGTTGATGATCTATTAGCTATAACTGAATCAGACAAAGTAGATCCAAATAGTGTAGACAGAATATTGAGTATAACACGAGATCTTAGAAATACTGCCTCAAAACAAGACTTAATTGAACCAATTCAAGTTGATGAAGAATCACTTGATAGAGAAAATATCAAGTATAACTTTTCATCGATGATGAAAAACTTAGATATACCAAAAGATGAGGTTCATGAGATGACACTTGAGGGGCAATCAGAAGATAATAATTGATACTAATGTTATAGTAGCTGCAAGTATTATTGAAAATGTAAAAGAATTAGGAATTGAAGTAAGTCATAGATTCTATGGACAATCACGACAACTTTTTAGCATTTTCATAAAACGACCTGAGGAAAAAATTGGAATTTGTACACCGACAGTTAGATCAGAAGCATTCAAAGTTTTATCAAGAGCTGTTAAGGATTCATTTATTCCTCCAAATTTAGAGGATATTAAGAGAAAAGAGATTTTTTACAATGATGCAGTAGCTTTAGTTAATACAGCTGAACATAGAATGAGATATCTCTTTGGTTTTCTTTTGCATAAAACACCAAATCCAAACTTGGTGAATAAAAATCACAAACTTGTAAAAGACATGTCTTTTTACTTAAAAGATTTATGGCACACAAAATATCGTGGTAGAGAACGTCGAATATCAGAATCACAAAAAAGATCTAAAAATATAAAAACTGAACTATATTGGGTAAAAGAACAAAAAAATGAAGTATTCTATGCTCATAATAGTCAAATCAATATTGAGGCTAGACAACTTGGAAAATTTGTAAGAAAATGGCCTAACAAAAATGATGAAAGAATTTTAGCGGAGACAATAACCGTTAAAAATGACTATGAAAGAATTGATGAAAAATATGAATTTTATATAGCATCATGTGATACAGGTTTTTTCTCACCAGCATTTTTTCAAAACACCGTATCAAATTTAGTTACAACTGAGATAAAGGAGAGATTTGAAATAATTTGTAATGTACCAAAAGTAATTCAGTGGATAATAGATCCATCTATAAGTTATCCTGACAATTCTGATGAAGAAAAGAAGTGAATCTTGATTGCACTAATTTATTCATAAAATTTTGTTTCTGATCTGAATTTTAATAATAATCGATATTCTCTTTCATTCCTTATGGATTGGCTTAATCAACTATTCATGTTTACGTAATCTTGTATAGGATTATGAATTAGGTATACAAAAAAAAGAAAAAAAGAAAGTTTTCTAAAACTCGATTACAGATCCTGCTGAAATAGTGTATTTTTGACTT
>JADFLN010000062.1 GCA_022564385.1 Nitrososphaerota archaeon
AGAAGATCGTGGAGAATGAATATAGTCTATTTTTCTATGCTCGATGTTATTCTTTTTGCATAGTTCTTCCATCTTTCCTCCAGATGAGAATGCAATTAGCGAACAGTCTAGTTTTTTAGCTGATTCTAATATTGTTAATGGCTCTACAGAGTTTCCTGAGATGCTTGTTACAATTACAAGGGTGTTTTTATCCACAGTTCGTGGCAAGAGATATCCCTTTACTAGAGATACATGGACTGGGGTTTTGGATAGAATTGAGGAGAACAGATCTCCGATTGCTCCAGAACCACCCATTCCTGCAAAGACAACATGATTAATGTCATCATATGATATCTCTTCAAATTCTGATTCGTATGCTTCTCTGGCAATTTGAGGCCACATGTCATAGACTTTGTACATTCCACTGGGATCAAATTTTTGTAAATCAGATAGTGTAATCATAAAGAACTAGATCAGAGTTTGCCATATAATGATTTTTCATTTTCAAATTGAAAGTTATGTAAATATTATGAGGAGTAGACGGCAAAGTTTTTGGTGTACACATCCAAAATATTCAGGAACTAGACAGATTAAACAATATCAAAGTTTGAAAGAACACAAACAAAACCAGAAAATACTACAAAAAAATAAAGAATTAATGAAAAAAGATCATCAATCGTTCATGACTTTGACTAGTTAAAAAAAAGCAACCTTTAGTAATTTTTGATACTATACAAAATAATTGGTTGATAAACAATATCTGATTGATGTTAATAGAAAAATCTTAAAAAAATGGAATGATGAACATACCGAAGATCCTCAAGCAATAGGAACAAGAGCTGAAATTAATAACATTATTTCAATGGTAGAAGAACATGACAAAAGCAAAAACAAGATTGAAGATTTAATTGCAAAAGCAGCATATCTTATGGCTATTGTTTCATGGGTACAGCCATTTTTTGATGGAAATAAGAGAACAGGCATAATTTCAGCAACTAAATTTCTATATGATAATGGCTATGATTTGGACATAGAGAAAGAGGATGAAAAGGAGATTAGAAACCTGTTATATGATATTCAAGACCAAAGGACGAGCCTAGATAATTCAGTTGTAACAAAGATCATTTTTTATATTACAAAAAGAATTAGAGTACATGAACCAAGACGATGAAAGAATCACAGATAAACTCATTGAAAAATATTCAGGGTTACTAGATGATCTAGGTTCTGAGAAAAAAGACGATCTATAACAAATATTTTTGTTCGTAAATTTTTGTTAATGTAAAAACATAGTTGGCTATCAGCCAATCTATATTCAAGACAATCTAAATCAGTTTTAATAGAAAATTTGAAGGAATTTTCATACAGATTTACACATGATACCCAAAAAGGTTCTGTCAAGTTATAGGGACAAATACCAACTATTTTATCAAATATTATGTTATAACCTTTAGTAATTTAAGACTGAACAACAATTACTAATAATGCCAGAGTTGCAACAGGTAACAAAATGTGTCTGGCAGTTTCATGATAAAAAAGACGAACTAACAGATGTTTTTGATTATTTCAGATTTTGTACAAATGAGGCCATAAGAATTGGTGATGAAAACAATTTAACCTCAAGAAATTCCCTACATCATGAATTATACAAAACATTGAGAAATGATTCAAATTTTTATGCCAAATATGTTTATGGTTCTCTCTCAGTTGCAAAGGCAAGATTAAAGCTGTACCGTACAACAAAAAAGAAAAAACCAAATGCAACTAGACCATATGTAAAAAGAGACATGATAACACTTGACAACCAATCATTCAAAATTATTAACGGATATTTGAGATTCCCGATCAGGGCAAAGCAACATCTCTTTGTAAAACTAGCATCATATGTTCTAGAAAAATTGGAACACACAAAGTTAGGCTCAATTACCATTACTCCCGAAAAACTCATCATATCTTATTCAAAGGAAATTTTACTCAAAGAACCAAAACACTACCAAGGAATTGACAGAAATCTAGATAATGCAACAAGCTATGACAGTACAGGTAAATTTACCATTTACAATCTAAAAAAATCCAACGATATCAAGCAAAAATACATGGAGGTAAAATCTCATCTGAAAAGAAATGATGTCAGAATCAGAAAAAAACTATTCTCAAAGTATGGAAAAAAAGAGAAAAATAAAGTACACCAATTATTACATAATGTCTCAAAGAAGATCGTGTCACAAAATCAGGGAATAGTTCTTGAAGACATAAAGGGAATCAGGAAACTCTACAAAAAAGGAAACAGTCAAGGTAAAAAGTTCAGAGGTAAAATGAATACTTGGAGCTATTATGAGTTACAGAGACAAATTGAATACAAGGCTAAATGGAATGGATTACCAGTAAAATATGTAAAGGCATATGGTACCTCATCAAAGATGGTTTTCCAAAAAAGTGATATAAATTATATTTGTAATGAATACCTAAATGGCAAATCCGCCAACAAGATTGCAAAAAAATATCATACAAGCCATCCTGTGATATTGAGAATATTAAAGGAAAATAATATTAAAAAAAGAAATAGAACATACAATATTGACGAAGATTTCTTTGAAACCATAGATTCTGAGGCAAAAGCATACTTTCTAGGATTACTGTTTGCAGACGGGTATCATAATGAATCGAAAAACAGAATACAATTAAGTTTACAAACTAAAGACAAGGAATTAGTTTTAAAATTTAAAGATGTGTTAAATGCTGAAAATCCCATATTTTTTGACAAGCGTAGAAATGCTACAATACTATCATTTGCCAGTAAAAAAATCAGTAATGATTTGATCAATCTTGGTCTGAGACAAAGAAAGACATTTACTTGTAGAGTGCCTGAGATTCCAAAATATCTCATGAGACATTTTGTAAGAGGTTATTTTGATGGTGATGGATGTGCTTGTATCAGTAACACTAAAAATAGAAAGATACTTGCCTGTTCTTTTTTAGGAAATAAATCATTTTTAACAAAATTAATTCAACAATTTCCATTTGAAATAACTAGTTCGATTCTTCCAAAATCATCAGTATATGAGTTCAAAACATCCAAAAAAGAAACATTGTATTCACTATATTGTTGGTTATATGACAATTCCAGTATATTTCTAAGACGTAAATATGAAAAATGGAATCTAGGTTTGCATATAGTATGTGGGATAAAACTAGTTCCCGAAGAGCATCGAATGATGAAATGTACCAAATGTAACATCACGATAGATCGTGACATAAACGCAAGTAAGAACATACTTGCTAGAGGATTGAGGTTCGATCCCCACGCACCACAAGTTGAAGCAATGAAGCAGTTCAAAGATGCAGAGTCGATTGTGGCGAGTCAAAAGGTGACAGAATCGGCGAGTCAACAAAAAGACAAACTGATAGTTTGTGTCCCTGTAACTTGACAGAACCAAATTATACACTAAATGTAAAAATCATGTCAACATTAACCCATCATTTTTTTGATTTCAATTTGAATTTATACCACAACTAGGAATCAATTGTTGTGAAATTAAGAGCTGTACAAGATGATTTTGTAGATGTGTTAGATGGATTGTCTGATGGCCCGATTAAGACTGCTGTTCAAGACACAATTGCGGATCTAAAACAGGATAAGATCCTTGGGGAACATGTCAAGAAAAATCAAATTCCTAAATATTACATCACAAGACATAATATTCCAATTCTTTATAGACATGCACTTCCAAATAGATGGAGACTGATTTACTCTATTATGGAATTTGAGGTAAAGGGTGAATTGGGAGTTTTGATGCTTGAATTAATGGATCATAATCAATATAACAAGCGATTTGGTTATTACAAGAAAAAATCTGCATAGTTGAATTTAGTACTTATAAGTATAGTACATATAAGTTATATACTTTATAGTGTATAATATATTGATGTCTACTGTAAAAACAAAATCAGGTAGAATTGTTTTTTCAAAAGACAATGTTCCAAAAGTGGGGCATGTATCTAAAATAACTGTCAGACATTATACTATGGATATTAATTTTAAAAAAGACTTGGATGATTATAATCCTACGCTGAAAAGTGTTCTAAAAGTAGAAGAATTGTTTCAGAAACAAGGTGAATTTGATTCTAAAAGTCAGTTATCTAGAGCGCTAGGAGGAAGTATGAAGATGCCAGTACTTACTGTTATTCTAAAATATCTAAAATCGTTGGGAAAAGTACTTGATAATGAGGATGGTTCCTGGACTTGGATATATGCCAAAGACAACAAGAAACTAAGGAAAAGTTGGAACAAAGCTGTAGATCTGTAATTCTTTAAAGTAAAGTATTATCAGTATACTTATGCTTCTATATGATTCTCTAATCTCTTAATTTCGGTTTTTGTCTGTCTTTGTAATTTTCTCAAGTAATGAATTCTGCTGTCTAACTGTTCTAATTTTATTATATTGATCTCTATTGGTTTGATGTTTAATTTCAATAATTCCTTATCTGCTATTTTTTCAGACACAAAATCAATATTTCTTCTTATGTTTTGGATTACTGGACTTTCTAGATTGATACTGTATAATTTTGGTTTTGTTGATTTTGGGTTTACATTTATCATACCAATATCTACCAAATCAACAAAGTATTTGTAAAATGTAGTCTTTGACATACCTAAATCATCAATGATCTCAGTAGATGTAAATTCATTTTTAGGAAAACCGAGTAAAAAATTTACTATCTTGATCGTTGGGGATTTACCATATATTCTAAATACAAGATTCGCTTGTTGCATCAGTAAGCTTCATTTTAATTTGGAGTTGAAACTATAAAAATCATAGCTGCATAAGGTACGATAAGTGTACTAATGAAACGAGAGTTTTCAGATGACCAATTAAAGGCTCAAATCATTACTTATAATTACATGGCGAGAAGACCACCGTACTTGTACGGTGGATGAATCGCCTACTTTTCCTGCTCACAAATGTACTTTTCAATGATTTGTGCAGATACATGTCCTGCCGTTCCAACATAGTATGACGGGCTCGAAAAGCTTGCCATTCCACATGATTCGTCTAAGCTCTGGAAAACCTTTTGAATGCATAATTGGTAGAAATACCTTTGAATGCTTTTAACTATCTTGACTGGTGAATCAAACGGTGTACATTGCACAAACAGGTGAATATGATCAGGCATGACTCTCATTTCTAAAATCTCATATCCTTTGGATTCGGCAATGTTTGTAATCTCTTGATCTAAAAATTCTTTGAGATTGCCAACTAGAATCTTTTTGCGATACTTTGAACACCACACCAAATGATAGTTGATGTTGTGTACAGCTGAGCTTGCAGTGTTTTTCATGACAAGTAATTTAACAATGTGTGACATATGGAATCAAGGTAATGGTAAAAACTCGAAATTACAAGTTCAGACTATACCCAAACGATTCACAACAATACAAGCTTCAAAATAATCTGGCAGTATGCCGATGGGTGTATAACAAGTTTGTAGATTTTAGCAAAAATGGATTCGTATCAAGAAACGACTGCAATTACTATCTTACAGAGCTAAAGCAATCTGAATCATGGTTGTACAAATATCACTCTAAAATGCTGCAATCCATATCAGCTCAGATAGACGGATCTCAAAAGGCACTGATCGGATTAAACAAAAAAGGATACCATGCAGGCAAGCTAAGGTTTTGCAGGTATGAAAACTATCGCACCTTCACATATAATCAAACTGGATTTAAGCTGGAAACTCACGGAGATAAAACACTACTGCATCTCTCAAAGATTGGATTAATAGAGATAAGACAACACCGTTCCATTCCAGAAAATTCAAACATAAAACAAATCATAGTTACAAAATCAAAATCAAGAAAATGGTTTGCATGTGTTACAGTAGATATTGAGGAACTATTAACCAACATCCCAAAAATCTTATTCTCAAAATCAGTTGGTATTGATGTTGGAATAAAATCATTTGCCTATGACTCTAATGGCTGCCAGACGCCAAACCCCAAGAACCTTCAAAAGATGCTAAAGCCATTAAGAAGAATCCAACGCAAAGTATCACGAAGAAAGAAAGGTTCAAACAATCGACTAAAGTCCATTCTCAAAATGCAAAGAATTCATGAGAGAATAGCAAACAGAAGAAAAGATTTCCAGCATAAACTATCTATTCAATATGCAAAAAACAATGATGTCATATTTGTAGAAAAGCTGGAAAAACTAAACATGGTAAAAAATCACAGACTGGCTCAGTCCATCATGGATGCAAGCTGGGGCACATTTGTACAAAAACTGGAATACAAATGCAAGATGTTAGTAGAGGTTCCAGCTAGAAATACTACCATTAATTGTTCAAGATGTGGCAATGCAGTACCAAAATCATTAGCAATTAGAATTCACAGATGCAATGTTTGTAATTTGGTAATTAATAGAGACCATAACGCATCAATTAACATCCTAAACAAGGGATTAAACAAACTACCGCAGGAACTGCGGGAAGTAACGCTTGTGGAGAACCCAAAGGGTTCAATGAAGCAAGAAGAGGCCACTGGACTTGTCAGGTGGTAGTTCACTTGTGGGATCAAGGAGCATGGGGTCAGATGTACACCAACTATCCGAGAATGAAAAACAGGCTCAGTAAAGTAGTTAACAATAATGGAAAGAATGTGAAGAGAAAAGTAAAGGAATTATCAAAACTTCATTGGGTTACGGTCTTGAAACACGGTGATACTATATCCTTAAATCCAACTTACAAATTAATTATCAAAACGTATAGAGATGTGCATCTCTCTGAACTGTAGATTGATAATGTGAAAACATACTCTACTGTTGGTCAATCGGTATTCAAGACAACCTAAATCAACGGGGATAGAAAATAAAAAAGAAGATTTTTACTAATTATTTTATTAGAGCCTTAACTTTAGCTAAAATTCTTTCAGCACATTTTATTGCATTTTGTGCATCTTTTTGACTCATCAAATCTGGTTGATATTCTGTTTCATTCTTTTTCCCAATCAATGACGTAAATTGTTTTTTCACGTCGTTATATTCCTTAGGTGGAAATATACTTTTGATTAGTTCAAACACATCTGTGTGAGAACCAGATGCACGTTTGTTTAGATAAGACGTTGTAAGAGCATCAAGTGCATTTATTGCACTATGAATTGCACTCATTATAGCATTATCATATGCTTGTTGCTCTATTCCAATTTTTGCCATACGAAGAGAATTTTCTGCTTTTGTCATATATCCCACTGCCTTTCCAGGATTTACTGCTTTTACCATTATATCATCTTCGCTAGGTTTTTACTCGTAATCATGATGTGGTTATCCATTATAGAGTGTACAAGGTTTGTGTTTTTTTTGGATTTTAATTCTTTTTTAGAAAATATGAGTGGTGATATATTACTATGAAATATTAAACCAATTTCTTCTTGTACATCTGCAATTATTACATTTGCTTTTTCAATATCATCTGTAATAACTAAAAGATCTATATCACTATCTTCTTTTTCTATTTCTTTAGCAACACTCCCAAAGATTGCTGCAGCAATAATTTCTTCTGTATCAAAATATTTTTTTAATATTAAAATGATTTCGTCAAGAGTTTGCTCTTCTGCTTTAATAACTGGTTCGACGACTTTGGTCAACACATAGCTTTTCTCGTTTAGTGATAATTGATATGCATTTCCTACTGGTTGAATTTTAACAACACCAAATTTTTCAAGTTGTGCAATTATTTTCGATGTCTCTGGATGTGATGCACCTGCATCATTAGCTAGTTTTCTAATAGTATAGATCTTGCCTCTGTGTTTGATTAGAGTACGGAGAACACTAATTGATATCTTGTTTCCTAGTACTTGTTCTAAATAATGATCTAGTTTCATGATTGGTAGATTTTCCTCCCATTTGGTAAATATATCTACCAAATGGTAGATTTTTCTACCATATAACCTTTTTCAGATTTGGGCTCGGGAGTACAAGATCTAATACTGATACCTGCTGTTGGTTCTGTCAAGTTATAGGGACAAATACCAACTATTTTATCAAATATTACGCTATAATCTTTAGTAATTTAAGACTGAACCATTATCAGTATACTTCTATATGATTCTCTAATCTGTTAATTTTGGTTTTTGTCTGTCTTTGTAATTTTCTCAAGTAATGAATTCTACTGTTCTAATTTTATCATGATCATATATGATGCTGGCCGTTACTGTAGATGAGTTTACTAAACTTGCAATGACTATTCTATGTTCACGTAGTTTGGATGGAACAATTATCTGTGTTTTGATAAAAAATTCCAAGGTATTACAGAATTTAGGATGAACAAACATGCATAGAAATATTATCCAGTGTTTTTATGATAAATTTAAAATTATTAAATATAATACTGGGTATAATATTTTGTGGTATCAGTCATTAAACGTAAAAAGGGAAACAGCCATTATTATTATCTTATTCACAATTCAGAAAAACAATATGAAAAATACCTAGGTAAAAAAATACCAGAAAACATCAAATCACTCAAAAGAGAATTTCTTTTATCCATCTTACATAAAAAATGGAAAAAGTGTTTGGAACCAATTGAGAAAGAATATTCAAAG
>JADFLN010000153.1 GCA_022564385.1 Nitrososphaerota archaeon
ATCGCGCATTAATGGATTCACACACAGTTGTGATAATTTTCAATCCAAGTGATTCAACGTATTCAGATACGCTTACAAGTGCAAGAGAGATTAAAGCCCGTGGAGTAAAAATTATCGGAGTTTCAGATATAGAAAGTGATGTTTATGATTACTGGATAGAAATTCCAAAAATAGATGAAGTGTTATATCCAATTTCAGAAATTATTCCAATACAGTTGTTATCATATTATGCTGCACTTGAAAAAGAAACAGATCCTGATTACCCTAGAAACTTAGCAAAATCAGTTACAGTAAAGTAAATAATCTGTGATATTCTTTTTCTGCCAACTCTAAAAATTTTGTAGAATCATTTCCCGTTTTAAGCATGGATGAAATAATGCTACCGCCGGCACCAACACCTTCTTTTGCAAATCCTTCTGAAAATGCTCGTAACCCAGAATATTGTGAATTTGTTAAACCAGGATTAACAGAGATTGCAGGAATGTCAGAAATTTCCGGGATTAGGGTCTTGAAATTTGAACTTTCATCATTCGTAATGTAAGAGGTTGTCCCAATTGCAATATTTTCTTCATTAAATCCAATTTTTGATGCAAATGCCAATACTGCAGCCATCTGGGTTCCACCCGCCAACATTACTTTAGAAACATCAGAAGCAGAACTTAACATTCCTGCAACAAAAGGAATCATTGGATCTCCAACTTTTGCAATAATACTGTAAGGATGTTCAGAGTCAATTCTTTCAAGTGCAGAATCAACAACTTGATTTTTTAATTCAACAGGATTGTTTGGAATACTGGAACTTACTTTAGCATCAAAACCGAATGCTCGTAATACAGCTAATGCAGTGGTTGTTCCACCAGGAATACTTTCACCAATTATCAGACAATCAGTGAGAGATGCCATGCTTCTTCCTACAATTCGACCATAATCAACAGCATGAGATACTTGAGAATCAGTCATAGCGTCTTCAGTTAAAATATTTTTTCCAAAAGATAACCCTGTTTCAATAAAAGGTAGTTGAGGAGAAATTTTACTGCCAGCGTTAATTGTTAAATGAGGAATACTTGCTGATTCCAACGCAGTTTTAGTTAATAATCCAGGAGTTGGTTTTCCATCAGGAGTCATTGGAATATTATCAATTGTTTTACAATAGCCATAATGAAGATACTCTGCATCAGCTGGAGGAGTAAACTGTATTGAATTCTTGTCTGCACCTGCAAAAGTAATTCCAGAAATTTCACAAGTTTCAGTATATGAAATCACAAATGAAAAAAGAAATCTTCCGGATTTTATAGTTTCAAGAAAATTTTTGGCCTTTTGAATATTACCAAATAGTTCAAAATTTTCCAAAAAATTCACTGACCCATCATTTCAACAAACTGTTGTTCAGTTCGTTTTTGCATTACATGATTGGTGATCTTTTCTTGCCCAAGAGTTGATGTTTCTGAATTGCCATAATTATGACCAGAATATAACACCAAATTATCATCTAAGGTGTAAAGAACATCAAAAAGACTATGATAGAGTTCTTTGGCACTTCCTCCAGGCAAATCAATTCTACCACAATTTCCAACAAACAATGTATCACCAGAGAAAATTTTATCATCACCTATTAGGCAAATACTGTCTTTAGAATGTCCAGGAGTATGAAGGACTTTTAATTTTGAATTACCAAATTCGATATAATCTCCATCTTTTACTGTAATGTCATGCTTTAATTCAGAAAATTCATGCTGAATGATAGGAGCTTTGGTTGATTCAGTCATTGCTTCATTTCCCATCGTATGATCAAAATGATGATGTGTGTTTACAATATATTTTATTTTTAGGTTATTTCTTTTTATGATCAATTCTAATTCAACAAGTTCCCACGATGGATCAATAAGGATTGCTTCATTTGTATCCTCATCTTCAACAATGTAGGTAAAGTTCTGCATGTTTCCAACTTGAATTTGATGAACTTTCATAGAATGCCCTCTTCAGCTTCAGGCGGGATTCCAATTTTTTCGATATACAATTCTCCGGTCAAGTCTTTTCTTTTAGGAATTCCTTGTTTCATTTTATGAAATGTAACTGTCATGTCACATTTTGTAAAGATATTTGCAGTCTCTCCTGTTTGTGGATTTAATCCAGATGGTACATCTACAGCAAACTTGTAGCAATCTGTTTGATTGATATAATTAATTGCAGAGGCATATGGCTCTCGAATTTCTCCAGATATTCCAGTACCAAAGATACCATCTATTATAACATCTGGTTTGAAG
>JADFLN010000154.1 GCA_022564385.1 Nitrososphaerota archaeon
AACAGAAAAGAAAGAAGCTCCAGTGGAGAAAAAGAAATAGGTGTAATAAATGGGAGACCCAAAATTACCACGTAGAGTTTGGAGAAAACCAAAGAGACCTCTTAATTATGAACTAAAGATGGAAGAGCTAAAAACTGTTGGTACATTTGGGTTGAGAACTAAAAGAGAATTATGGAAAACAAATACAGAATTATCACGTGTGAGACATCAAGCAAGATCATTGCTTGCATTAAGACAAGAAGTTAGAGATGAAAAAGAACCAATCCTAATGAAATCACTTGCTAGAATTGGATTAGTAAGTAGTGATGCAACATTAGATGATGTACTTAGCCTAAATGTAGATGATTTACTTTCACGTAGATTACAAACTATTGTTTCAAAGAAGTTTGGATTCAAGACACCATATCAAGCAAGACAAGCAGTAATTCATGGACACATAATGATTGGGGAAAGAAAAATAGACATTCCATCATACACAGTTACCGTTGGAGAAGAAGACAATATTCATTTTACACCTGAATCCAAGATTCCAGAAATGTTAGAAAAGACAAAATCTGAACCTGAAACAGTAAAGACACCTGCTGAAGAGGAAGTTAAGACACAGACTGAAGAAACACCAAAAAATGAAAGTTCTTCAACTGAAGAATCAAAAAAATAGGCTTATCAGTAAATAACACCAAAATATCAAAGAGAGTAGATATGTGTTCAATTATTGGTTATTTGGGAAAAGAAATTGCAGCCCCCATTCTTGTAAAGGGACTAAAAAGAATGGAATATCGAGGATATGATAGTGTTGGAATTGCAACAGAATCAGACAGAAAAATAGAATTAAAGAAAGGTACAGGAAAAGTAAATGAAGTAAATTCAAAAATCCAATTAGATTCACTGCCAGGCAAAGTTGGCATAGGGCACACTAGATGGGCTACTCATGGAATGGTTACAGATCTTAATGCACATCCACATTCAAGTAATTCTGGAAAAATTGCAATAGTACATAATGGAATTGTAGAAAATTTTGAAGAATTAAAAAAACAATTACAAAGTGAAGGATATAGTTTCAAAAGTGAAACAGATAGTGAAGTTATTGTAAACTTGCTTCAAAAAAATTATGAACTAGCAAAAAATGTTAAAGATGCAATTTTAAAAACAGTTTCAGAAATAAAAGGACATTATGCATTTGTTGCATTGTTTGAAAATGGTCAACTTGCAGCAGCTAGATTTCATGAACCATTAATTGTCGGTATTGGTAAAGATAATGTCTTTTTATCAAGTGATGTTTTAGGATTTATTGAATATACAGATAATGCAATTTATATGAAAAGTAAAAATTTTATAATTTTAGATAAAGAAGAATTCCAAATTTTTGATTTTAATGGCAAAAAGATAAAATATGAAATTACAAAAGTTTCAAAAGAATTTGGAGATGCATACAAAGGACACTATGCACATTTTACATTAAAAGAAATTTATGAACAACATGAAACAATTTTGAAAGCTGGAGAAAAAACTTTAGGTGCAATTGAAAAAACAGCTGACTACATCAGACATGCAAAAAATATCTACATAACTGGAAGTGGAACTAGCTATAATTCTGCACTTATTGCAAAGCAAATTCTATCAAAATATGCCAAAATTAAGGTGGAGACAATCATTTCAAGTGAACTCCAATTTTCACCAGATATTATTGAAGAAAATTCTATTCTAATTGCAATATCTCAAAGTGGAGAAAGTGCAGATGTCCTTGACGCGGTAAGAATAGCAAAAAAAGCAAATTGTAAGATTATTTCTATTGTTAATTTACTTACATCGTCACTTACACGCAAATCAGATGTAGTTATAGGAATGAATTGTGGACCTGAAATTGGGGTTGCAGCAACAAAAAGTTTCACAGCACAACTTGTAATAATCTACAAAATTGTGCAAAAATTAAGTAATAATGACATAACAATTAATTTTAAAAAATTCTCTAAAACAATTTTAAAAATATTAGAGAATCCAATAAGAATTCAGATGATTGCAAAAGAATTAAAGGAAATTTCAGACATTTACGTTTTAGGTAGGGGGATAAATTATCCTATTGCAATAGAGGCAGCACTAAAACTTAAAGAATTAACATACATTCATGCAGAAGGAATTCCAGGAGGAGAATTAAAACATGGACCTCTTGCATTAATGGATTCAAACGTATTTGTGATAATTATCAATCCAAATGATTCAACGTATTCAGATACAATAACAAGTGCAAGAGAAATTAAA
>JADFLN010000155.1 GCA_022564385.1 Nitrososphaerota archaeon
GCAGGTCTTAAAGCAAATTCTTGAGATTTATCCTAGTACTGATGTGATAATAGAAACGGTAGCAAATGAAAGTGAAAGTGGTATTAAGAGATTATTCGAACTTGGAGCACGTAGTTATTTTCCAAAACCGTACAAACTTGAGAAACTACAAGAGATAATGAATACTCTTGAAATACGCTCAAGACAAATTATTACATAATTTACGTAATCTTACTATGGATTACGTATTGTAATCTTGACCTTTCTACGCGATAGCGTTTGCAAGGTAGGTATTATTTGGATAATTTTTTAGTCTTCATAGATGGAATATCTTGGAATTTAGCTGTCAAATCATCTATCAACTTTCTAGCAGCATCTTCCTTTTCACATTCAACCTCAAGTTCTAATTTACCCCATGTTACTCTAATCTTTGTTGTCATAATAACCGATATTTGTAACCATTTAAAAATCAATTAATGATTATTCGTAATCCTATACAAGATTACGAATCTAAAAAAGAGAAATTATTTTAATTTAGTCTTCATTTGGATTTTTTATCCATTCTTTCTATACCATTTTTTAAAAGAAGTGCACTAGGATCATTTGGATATTTGTCTAGAACTACATCTAGTATCTTTTTAGCTTCTTTCATGTTCCCTATGGTTAAATGATATCTACAAATTAAAATTCGAGCTTCAGGAGTATCCTTGATATTTAATGATTTTTTTAGCTAATTCTACTGCATCAGAAAATCCACGTTGTTCAAAATTAATTACTGCTAAACCCGTAAGAGCAAAATAATCATTGGGATTTATTTGTAAAACAGTCTCATAGATTTCTTTTGCAGAAGTTAAATTACCTGAACTAGATAGATGTGCAGCTAAAGCTAATCTTAACGCAGTATTTGTAGGATATTTATCAATTCCATCATTAAGTAAAAGATTGCCTTCATTTAGAATCATCATCCCTTTATCATACAACTCTCTAGATTTAGCTAAAATCTGATTTATCTCATCTAAATCTGTCATGATATACAATTATTATCATAGAGATATTTAGATAGATCATAACAGATTAACTATTCATCCAAAAGAGAAACTAATCCCAAAACCATTTGGTGGACCTGTTTTAGTTATTGGAAATCCCTTTCTACTAGATTGAAACATACCAAAAGGTGAAGGGGAAGTCATTGGGCTGTAATTACGAATCAAATTACAACTAGGTAGTTTATCTATCAAATTATATGCATAATTTGAAGTATAGAAATCTTGTAAGGCATCCATGCCATCTAATACAAAATAACATGAATTATTTTCTAAATTATATGGCCTGGTCTGAAGTTGAGAGTAAAAATAATCACGAAATAAGTTATTTGCGTTTTTTGACCAAAAAGAAATGAAAACTATGCCGTTTGTAGTTTGCTTCATTGCAGAATGATATTTCTCGTCAATTCTAATGGTAAGTTTAGAAAAATCATCTTCAGTCCAAAAATATCTACCTATAATGGTCTTAATATCTACAGTAAAATTATCTACAGTGAGATCAGGTGATGGTTTCTTTTTGTATTTTTTATTTAGTGTTACAACATATTTTTTTCTAAGATTAAATGCAATTTGAGCAAGAATTCTATTATGCATCAAATCACCTTCACTTTGTAATTCATCAGATTCTAACAATCTCTGAAATTCATCAGGTAATTCATTGATAAAATAAACTAAAATTACCAAATCATAGAGAAATGTAGGAAAATCTCTATTTTTTTCCATGTATAAATTAGCTAATTTAATTAATTTTTGTTTGTTTTTACTTATCAGATTTGTTAATAACTTGTAATAATTTTCACTAAAAGTTATTTTTAGTAATTCACAATCAAAATCAAAACTATAAGATTCATTTTCAGTTATTTTTAAGCGTAAAGAATTAGGAGATCTGGACAGAACAATATCAAATATTCTTTGATTCATTTCTTTGTCTATGTGATCTCTTATTCGTTTTTCATCAGCATTCATGACAATTTGAATTGATCCCACAATTTAATCCATTTTTAAAAATGTTCGAGAATTTTTTGGTTGTTTATCTATCGTCTCACAACAGTTAACTTTGTGTTTATGTTGAAATTATTTTCTACTCGGATCACGTGTGTAAACGTTAAATATTCGGCGAAAAACTATTTTTGCATGAGTAAACCATCAGATCTTGGTTCTTTAAAAATTGGTTCTTACATTCTATTACCACATTCTGATCAACCAAGTGGGGAACCATGCAGAATTGTTG
>JADFLN010000005.1 GCA_022564385.1 Nitrososphaerota archaeon
ATGCAATTCCAATGTTTTTCCCATATCCAGTTAATGCTTCAATTTGTTCTTCTGTTGCATTTGCAATAATTGCACCTGTTCTAGCTGCAACTTCAAATGCTGTTGCTGTCTTGTATTCAATTACTTTGAGATAATCCGTAAATGTTACATCTTCACTAGTTTCTAATCTACTTTCAATCATTTCTCCCTCGCTCATCAACATAGCAGTAGTAGCCAAATCTTTTGTAATCCTGGGGTTATCTAACCTAGAAGATATTGCAAGAATTAATCCTAAAACAAAGTCTCCTGTAAGGACACTGGTATTGTATCCATATTTGATATGGAATGGATCTTTTTGCCTCCTCATAGTTTCATTATCAATAATGTCATCATGGATGATTGATTCCATATGTAAAAACTCAATAGCGCAAGATGCTGCAAATGTATTATCATCAATTTTTCCTATGCATTCTGCTGCTAAGGTCAAAATAATAGGCCTAATTCGTTTACCACCCTCTAAAGAATACTTTAGTGGTTCAATAAATTCTGATTCAGAATAAAGATCTAATTCTTTCTCTAAAGCCTGATCAATTTTTTTAATATACTTACCATATGTCTCAAGTAAAGGATTAACCTCAATATTTTTTCTATCCAAAATGGCCTGATCAAAAAACTTTGTTATAAGTAAATAAATCTTGGTGCTCCAGCCGGGATTTTCATCATTTGATTTTGAACCCGGGATCTCTGCCTTGAAAGGGCAGAATGCTTGACCGGTCTACACCACTGGAACCCAAGAAAATTCAGTATTTTGTCCATAAAATCTTTTGTAAACCACAAAGATTTTTTATTGGCAGATTTGGAGATGAAACATGAATATTATAAAAAGAATTGATACAATGATTGAGGAAAGAAGTTTACTAAAACATCCCTTCTATCAGATGTGGTCTGATGGAAAACTGACACAAGAATCTTTAGCAGGTTATTCTAAAGAATATTTTCAACTTGTAAAAGCGGTTCCATCTTTTATGGCTCCCATAATTGACAAAGCACCTGATTCAGTAATTAATGAATTAATTGCAAACCAACAAGAAGAATCGGATCATGTAAACCCATGGATTAACTTTGTAGGAGAACTTGGTATATCTGAAGACGAACTAACTCATTACACTGGATTAATCAAAACCAGAAAAGCTGTGTCTGATTTGAATGAATTAATGAATACCTATGAAGGCGGTGCATGTGCAATGTATGCTTTTGAAAAAGAAATTCCCAAAATTAGTCAAACAAAACTTGACGGATTAGCAAAATTCTATGGAATCACTAACGATGAAGCTACAGAATACTTTAAACTTCATACTGAAGCTGATATACGACATACTGCATCATGGAGAAATATTCTAGAAAAATCTTTAACTGATTCAAACAACCTGATTGAAATTGCAGATAAATCTATTTCTGCACAAAACTTGTTGCTTGATAGTTGTTATGAAGAATATTGTTAATCTCATAACATTTTATACCTAAGAAAAAATTCATTTGCTTAGGGCCCGTAACTCAGCTTGGTAGAGTAACCGGCTCATAACCGGTGAGCCAAGGGATCGAAGCCCTTCGGGCCCATTTTAATTCCATTAGTTTTAAAATAAGCAAATCTAAAATTTATTGGCTGCAATGAAGAATCAGAGTTATATCTGAATGATGATTGGAAGGCATTTGTCTGAGCTGCCAAAACTCATTTTCCAATTTGATTTTTTATCTTTTCTAAAATATTCTCATCAACAAGATTTTGTTCATATAATATTTCTGTAATTTGTAAAATATTTAAAATTGAATGCATCTTAACTCCTAATTCAGACAAAGCTTCATCAGCCCCCTCCATTCTATTAACAATTACATATGCATCTTTTATGGAAACATTGACTTGTTTTAGTGATTTTATTGCATTTACAATTGAACCACCAGTAGTTGCAACATCATCAATCATGATTACTTTCATTCCATCATGAATTTTCCCTTCAACTAATTTTGAAGTCCCATGATCTTTTGGTTTACTTCTTACATAGATTAGTGGTTTGATAGTTTCTATAGCTAATGCAGATGCAATCACCAAACCACCTGTTGGTACTGAAACAATGGAATCAAATTTGTTAAATCCAATATTCTGTGCAATCTCATTTTCAAGATATTTCACCATTTTTCTGAATTCATGAGGATAACTTGGAACTAGCCTTAAATCTACATAGTATGAACTCTTTTTACCACTAGCAAGTGTAAAGTCTCCAAATTTTATTATGTCATTTTGATGCAAAAATGTTGCAAACTCTTTAACAAATTCCATACCAAAATTTACTACACTGGATTTATTTTAGTTTGTATTATGTATGAATTATGCCTGAAATCTGGTTAAATTATGGAATTACAGACGTTGTTTTAGATATAAGAGCAGAGAATTTAGAGCAAAAAATTGATTCTGAAGGAAAAATTTTGGAAGATTCAATGATTAATGAAAAACTCAACGTACTTGATTTGTCAAAACCAATGGAACTTGTAGTTTTGCATAATTCAAAATCTATTCAAAAAATCATTTCATCATTGTTTATTTTATGTGAGCAAAAATCAAAACCATTTCCAAAAATTTTAGCGGATAAAAAAATTCTGAACTTAATTAAATCAGGATTACCTGAAGGAAGCTCAATTAATGAATTTGATGATATCGAATTTTTAAATTCTAATCTTGTATTTATGGCTGAAATGGAATTTGATGGACTGTTTGGTTATGAAACCATTTCAACTCGTTTGATCAAAAAATTTGGTCTAGAATTTATGCTTGCAGCATATGCAAAAAGACAAGGAAATCTTCCTACACCTGGACAATATCCTGAAAGTTTGGAAGAAGCAAAAAAATTCACTAATAATTTTGAAATTCAGGGAATAGAAATAGTTGCAAATTCTGAGGGCATAATTGATTTTTCTATAGGTCATCCTTCAGAAACTCTTTCTGCAACAAAAATTATGGAATCACATTCAATCAAAGATGTAGGTCAACACAAAACAATGATAATTAGTACTGGTAAAGATGCAAGTAATGAAAATCTCGGAAAATCTTTCTCCTCACTTTGGAATTGTTCAAATGCTATCAAAAAAGATGGCCTTGCTATTTTGGTAGCTGAATGTAAAGGTGGTTTAGGTTCTGATGCAATTCAACAATACATTGAAAATAGATTAACTTTAGAACAACTTCACAATCCTACCAAATACATTAGTGGAATGGAAGATCTATTATTTCTTTCAGAAGTTCAAAAGAATTTTCAAATTAGTTTAGTTTCAATTCTTCCAGAATTTTATGCTAAAAAACTTAACATGATTTCTTTGCAAGGCATAAAGCATTCTTTGGACTATATTCTAAAAACCCAAGGTGCAAAACAAAAGGTTGTTGTAGTTACCGATGGTGCTAGACTTTTACTACGATAAAATACTTGACCAAAAACCTGATGGTAATGGTGCGCATAAAATTGCTAATATTATGATTCCAATATATGCAAATTTTCTGTTTCTTGAAAGTGGTGAAACATCATCTAATGTGGATGCACTAGGATTTCTTGAACTCATAATGAAAATTAATATTGCCATTAACCAATAATTTAACAAAACAAGAACTAGCATACTTCCATAAGTTGCATATCTGTGCATCTTTGAACTAAGTAATGTTCTTGCCATATGTCCTCCATCTAATTGCCATGCTGGCAACAAATTCAAAAATGTAATTAAAAATCCAATCCAAGCTGCAAACATAATGGGAGTCATGATTACTTGATGTCCATCTCCTCCCTTACCGAACATTGCTAAACTTAGAGTCATTAACAATGGTTCTCCTTGATTCCATTCCATCAATCTAGATTCAGCAAATAATTTTGCAGCAATCTCTTGATCTAAAACTGGTGCAGTATATGCTCCATAAATTGAAACAATTATTGCAATTACTAATCCTGCAATTGGACCTGCAATAGCAACATCAAATAAAATTTCTCGATTAATAGTTAATCCTTTTGCTTGGATAAATGCACCAAATGTTGGAATGCCAATTATGGGTAATCCTGGAAGAAAGTAGGGCCAGGTTGTTTTTAGTTTGTGTACTTTAGCAGCAACAATGTGACCAAGTTCGTGAATTCCTAAAATTCCTAATAATGATAATGTGTAGATTCCTGCCATTTCTAGTGGATCCCCAATCTCTATAATTGAATTTGTTTTAGATGTTCTATAGTATCCATCAATCATCACAAATGTAATGACAATTGCAAACAAAATTCGTGGAGTCCATGCAGTACTTAACCACTTTCTTTGTTTTTTTGGAGTAAATTTTTGAATGATGATATATCTTGCACCATTTATCTCTGTTAATTTACAAACATAACTCATATTTTCTAACTTTCTTGCTAAATCTACAAACCTTAATTTAAATTTCAAATCCTCAATTCTAAATTTTAATGAAAATTCTGATTTTGAAAAATCACTGACCTCAAATATAGAATTTACGAATAAAATAATGTCTTCTTGTGAATATTCTTCCATCTTTTTAAGACTAAATCTTTCCATTAAATGGTTTTCTAGTTTAAAATTAAATATCGATATACATATCCTATATCATGCAAGTAATTCTTAGACAATCAGGTGATTGCAATATTAGACGAGCAGAACCAAGCGATCTAATTCCAGTAATGGAAATTAATTTAAAAACACTTCCTGAACACTATTCTGATTATTTCTATGAAAGCTTACTTGCAGAAATTCCTGAGGCATTTATAGTTGCAGAAATTGGAGGAAAACATGTTGGTTATATTATGTGTAAAACTGAATATGGGTTTTCAAATTTTAAGAAACTGGGCTTTGTCAAAAAAGGTCATGTAGTATCTATTGCAGTTCTTGATGATTATAGAAAGAAAGGAATAGGGAGAATACTTGTCGAAGAATCGGTAAAGGGCATGAAATTAAAAAGATGTGATGAATTTCACTTGGAAGTACGATGTAGCAATAATGATGCTGTTCGATTATATGAAAAACTTGGATTTGTTATTAGACAACAACTAAATGCCTATTATCGTGATGGCGAAGATGCATATCTCATGGCAATTGAATTAGATTAGTTCAAACCAATAAATAACTCACGAAAAAATTCTTCATAATGAACAAGCGTAAAGGAACTGGCATTAGCATTTTTGTACTTTGTATTGGTGGATTTTTTCTTTATGCATACTTATTGATGCTTTCCGAATGGAGTCCTATTATATTACAATTATCTGTGTTGATGATTGTAGGAGGAATACTTGGAGTAGTTGCATGGATTGGATATGTTATGGCAACAACAAAATCTTCGTCTGCATCAATCACATCAGACAATTAATCTATTTTGAAATTTTTACATCTACTACTGTTTGATAATACCTGGGGCCTACTGCTCTGACAATTTTTGAACCTAGAATTTCTGATTCCACTGAGGTAACTTGAAAATAATGTTCTTCTGAAAGTTTTCCTGCCTCTGATTTTTTGTCCGCATGAATATGTGAATAATAATGAATAATGCCTCCATTTTTGGTTGTATTAATTGCAGATTCTAAAAATTCATCAGATCTTTCAGGTAACAACATCAATGTTCTATCAGATTTGTTAATTAATAGTTCTTTGATAATTTTTGATGTATCACCATTTATCGAAATCACCTTACCAGCAAGTTTGTTTAATTTAATATTTTTCTCACACAACTTTGATGCAACTGGATTGATGTCAATGCTATAAACAGTACATTTTTTCTTTTTTGCAGCCATTATTGAAAACATTCCTACTCCTGCAAACATATTGGTAATTATCTCACCATTTTGAATCAAATTTCCAATTCTTTCCCTCTCTGTAGAAAGTCTAGGTGAAAAAAATGCATTTTCAACATCCACTAAAAATTTACAGCCAAATTCCTTGTATTCTGTTTCAGTATTATCTTCTCCTGCAAGAATCTCTAGGTTTCTTATACGAAAATCTCCTTCTACATCTGATGCCTGATAAAAAACACTTCTAGCAATTTTTACCTTATTTAGTAAAGTTTCACCAATGATTTTTTTCTTTGATAAAAGAGAATTAGGAATTCTTACAATTATAATATTTCCAATTTGATCAAATGCTGATATTAATTCATCACTTTCTTTTGATGTGAGAGTACTTTCCAATGCTTTTTTTAACATTCGAGTCAATGCTTGTAATAGTAATTTCCAGATGCTTTCTGATCTTTATCCAATCTACTTTCTAGTTTGTTTACCCTAGGTCTGAGGCTTTTTTCATCTCTTCTAAAGGTCATATCCAGTGATTTAAGAAATCGATTCATAGCATCAGCTTTTGGCATTGGAGATGTAGCTTTACCAATTACTCCTGATTCTCCTTCGAAGATTATCATTGTATCTGAAATCAGATCCATTAACTGCAAATCATGATCAATTACTATTGCTGATTTTCCAAAAGAACGAACAAATTTTTGTAAAAATTTTGCTACTACAATCCTGTCTTCTACATCTAAAAACGCTGATGGCTCATCTAATGCATATAGATCTACTTTTTGTAGTAAGCACGACACAATTGCCACTTTTTGTAATTCTCCTCCAGAAAGATTTTTGATGGATTTATTGTATAGTTTTTTAATTTTTAATGGTTCAAGTATTTGTTCTTCTTCAAGACTTCCTTCAATTGGATTGTCATTTGCTTTGTCTAATAATGCAATAACTTCAACATCAATATCATTTTGAAGATATTGTGGTTTGTATGCTATCTTTATTTTCTTACTAATACTTCCAGAATCTGGTTTTTCAACTCCTGCAATCATCTTCATCATAGTAGTCTTTCCAAGAGCGTTTGCACCCATTATGCCTAGAACTTCACCTTTTCTCACTCGACCAGGCTCAATTGTTACTGAAAATGAAGAATATTTTTTCTCAAGTTTTGGGTAAATTACAATGTCACTTCCTTCTTGAAATATGTCTGTAGTTGAGGAAGATACATCAAAAGAAAATTTCTTGTCTCTAAATCTAACATTTTCTGCTGGTAAATATCCATCAAGAAAAACATTGATTCCTACTTTTGTAGATAGAACACTTGAAACAATTCCGTATGCTGCAGGTTCACCGTATAATACTTCAACAAAGTCACTGAGAAAATCTAATAATGTAAGATCATGTTCAACTACCATGACACTTTTTCCAATTCTTGCTAAATTCTGTATTACTCTTGCAACTCCAATTCTTTGAAAGACATCATTGTATGATGACGGTTCATCAAAAAAGTAAAATTCTGTATCTTTTGATGCAGCTACTGCTACTGCTATTCTTTGTAGTTCACCTCCACTAAGTTCCTTTAAACTCTGTTCCATAGAATTTTCTAATCCCAATTCTTTGATTAGCTTTCTAGACACACCTCTCTCATCATATTTCTCAAGAAGTTCTTTTCCTGTTCCATCAAATGCTTCTGCAATATGAGAAACTTGTTGTGGTTTTATTGATACACGAATTTGTTTTTGTTCAATTTTTTCAAAATGTTGTTTAAGTTCAGTTCCACTGTAATATTTTAAAATTTCGTTCCATTCAGGTGGGTTTTCATATCTTCCAAGATTTGGTTTTATGTTTCCTGATAGAATATTTACTACAGTACTTTTCCCCATTCCATTTCTTCCTAACAATCCAACGACTTGTCCTTTCTTTGGAGTTGGTAATCTGAATAGCCGAAATGAATTTGGACCATATTGATGAATTTTGTCTGTAGCTAACTCGCTTGCAAGATTTACAATAGTTATTGCATCAAATGGACATACTTTGACACATATTCCACATCCATTACAAAGGTCTTCATCTATCTGAGCTTTTTTTGATTCTTCATTTAGAACAATACAATCTGCACCTGATTTATTGACTGGGCAGTATTTTATACACTCTAAACCACATTTTTTTGGCTGACATAACTCCTTGTCTAAAACCGCAACTCTGTGTGTCATATTCGTAACTCGGTATTTTCTTTGCTTTATACCTATTTTGAGGATATTTGAAATCTTGCGTTACGTTAATAGATGAGAATTTGACATCATTTTTTAAGCCGGCCATAGCGTTAGGGTGCGACCCAATCCCATTCCGAACTTGGAAGTCAAACCTGACGTCGCTGTTGTGCTACTAAGATGCGAGAGCCCTTGGGAAGCAACAGTGCTGGCATTTTCTAATTATCAATAAATCTTTTAATATTCAATTAATTAGTTGATTGTGATTTTAATGTCAAATTGTACTGTATGTGGCGAATCATTTTCAGATGATATTAGATTTTTAAATCATATGATGGAAAAACATGGTTTTAGAAATCCGAATGTTGAAAAACCTGATAGAAATAGTAGAGGTTACTAGTTTTACAAATTTTGTAAATAATCTAAAATTAATCTTACACCAAAACCCGTAGCGCCTTTTGGATTATATGATTTTTCTTTCGTGGCTATTTGTGTCCATGCAACTCCTGCAATATCAATATGAATCCATGGTGTATCTTCAATTGCATTTTTCAAAAATGCTGCCGCAGTAATAGTTCCTGCAGCTTTTCCCATGCCAATATTTTTCATATCTGCAACTTCTGATTTTATCATATCCATATAATCTAGATTTAATGGAAGCTCCCAAACTTGTTCCGTTGTTCTTTTAGAAGATTCATTGATCTTCTTTGTTAGTTCTTCATTGTTTGATATCATTCCTGCTATATTGGTACCTAATGCAATGATACATGCTCCAGTTAGAGTTGCAAAATCAATAATTGCTTTTGGTGAATAGTGTTTTTCTCCATATGATAGTGCATCAGCTAAAATCAACCTGCCCTCTGCATCTGTATTAAGAATCTCTGCAGTTTTTCCACTATACAACTTTATGATGTCTCCAGGTCTATATGATTCTCCACTAGGCATATTTTCAACTGATGGAATAATTCCAACAACATTAATTGGTAGTTTTAATTCTGAAACTGCTTTCATTATTCCAAGTACTGTACAACCACCACATTTGTCAAACTTCATTTCATTCATTCTTTCTCCTGGCTTTAATGAAATTCCTCCTGTGTCAAATGTAACTGCTTTACCAACGAGAACAATTGGTTTTTTATTTTTTGGTCCACGATTATGTTCTAAAACAATTAGCTTAGGTTCATTTTTACTTCCTTGTCCTACTGCTGTAATTCCACCAAAACCTCTCTTTTTTAATTCAGATTTAGAAATTATATTGCATTTCATCTTGTTTTTTTTGGAAATTGTTTTTGCAAAATTCACTAATGTATTTGGAGTGCATTCATTTGGAGGTAAATTAGCAATACTTTTTGTGAATATTGCACCATCTGCAACAATTACAGCTGTTTTGATTGTTTGTGATACTTTGTTTGATTTAGAAACTATGATTGTCAGATTTGGTGAATTATTTACTTTCTCTGTCTGGAATTCATCAAATTTGTAAAGAGACATCTTTGAACCTTCTACAATTTGAGAAACTGATGAAATTTGATCAGTTACAAAACTTGGAGGTACGATTATTGAAAATTCTTTTAGTTTTAACTCTCTTGCTTTTTGAGCAATTTTCCCCGAAACCAATCTGATAGTATCTTTTGTTAAATTTTCTTTTTTTCCTATTCCTGCCAGTAAAATTCTTTGAGCAGATTTTTTTCCAGGTACTGGAATAATGTTTAATTTTCCTAATTTTCCTTCCATATCTTTTAAAGATTGATTTATTGCTAAGGATATTTTAGCATCAAATTTTTCTAATCCTAAAACTTTGTTTGAATTTTCTAAAACAAAACCACAAAGAAGTTCTGTCTTGTTTTTTGTAGAACTTTCAGTTTTTATCTTCATTATCTGTGTTTAAGTTTTGAAGTATTATTTAGTTTACTGGAGATCTATTTTTTTACTATTTGTGAGCAGACTTGATGATCTCAAAAAAACTGCTTTAACAGTTTTGCAGTCTTGTTGACAATTTTCATCAACTTTCATAGTTGATAATTTTTCTTTTTTTTCAGAAAAAATTGATTTTACTAATGGAAGTAATGCTGCTCGTCCACCATATGCTCTTTTTTTGTCAATAAACCAAAACATGTCTAAAGCAGATTCATCTAGAATTTCATTTCTTATCTTTATTCCAAAATTTGAATAGTGTCCTACCATTGTAATTTTACCTCTGGCAAAAAAATCAACAAATTTAGCAAATTTCACACACAAGTAACATTGATTATCATAAACTATAATTGGAACATTCTCTTTTATTTCCATAATATTGTATTGTAACGCTCAAATTAAAATTTTACAGAAATAGATTTTTATTAAATTTACTAAGATAATGATAAGATGAATCTTAATTATTATCAAATTAAGAAAAATATTCGTAGAGCCCGTAAGCTAGTGATTATGGCAACCAATATTGCTGGTTCGGGGCATCCTGGGGGCTCTTTCTCTATGGCAGAAATTTTAGGTTGCTTATTTTACAAATATCTGAAATTTGATCCTAATAACCCTCAGTGGGAAGATAGAGATCGTTTAGTTTTATCTAAAGGTCATGCTGCTCCTGGGTTGTTTTCAAATATGGCAGTTGCAGGATATTTTCCAGAATCTGAGCTTGAAACTCTCAGAAAATTTGGTAGTAAATTACAGGGACATCCTGACCTAAAATGCCCTGGTGTGGAATTCTGTGGTGGATCTTTAGGCACAGGATTATCTTATTCTGTTGGCGTTGCACTTGCTGCAAAAATTAATTCTAAAGATTATCATGTTTATACTATTATTGGAGATGGGGAGTCAGACGAGGGTCAAATTTGGGAAGCTGCTATGACGGCTGCAAAATATAAGCTTGACAATATTACTGCTTTTCTTGATAGAAACTTCATTCAACAAGATTCCTATACTGAACAAATAATGCCACTAGATGAAAAATTAGAAGGTGATGATCTTTCAGAAATGTGGAAAGATGCATCCCGTTGGAAAACTGGTGACAAGTGGAGATCCTTTGGTTGGAATGTCATTGAAATTGATGGACATAGAATTGAACAAATTGATGCTGCCATTGCAAAAGCAAATACAACAAAAGGAATACCTACTATGATAATATCGAGAACAATTAAGGGGAAATCCGTAGAACATATGGAAGATAATCCCCTATGGCATGGAAAAGCTCCTGACTCTGATATCGTTCCTATAATTAATTTTGAATTGGATTCACAATTCATGATTGCTCCGTCTATCATTGCGGGTGATATGACAAATCTAGAAAATGAAATTAAAAAATGTGTTTCTGGCAGAGCTGATTATATTCATCTTGATGTGATGGATGGTCAATTTGTTCCAAACAAAACTTTTGATCATACCAAAATCAAAGAACTAAGACCTCTTACCATAATTCCATTTGATTCACACTTGATGATAAATGAACCTGTAAAACATGTAACCAATTACATTGATGCCGGTAGCGATATCATTACAGTTCATGCTGAAGTAACTGATGAATCTAGTTTTGGAGAAATTCATGATTTACTAAAACAAAATCAAGTTGGTGTTGGTTTTGCAATAAACCCTGATACTGAATTACCAGACTGGTTTTACAAATTCTTACCTTCACTTGATCAGTTAATTGTAATGTCTGTGGTCCCTGGAAAATCTGGTCAAAAATTCATTGAAGAAACACATGCAAAGATGACTAGGTTAAATTCTATTTTAAAAAAACACAATTTTTCAGGTTATCTTGAAGCTGATGGGGGAGTAAATCTTGAAAATATTGGCTCAATTTTTGCAGATGGTGCTCGTGTCTTTGTTGGAGGTGGTGCTATAGTTGGACAGCAAGATGTGCGAGTAGCAATTAGAGACTTTAGAAATGAGGTTTTAAAATCTAGAAGAAGTATTTTACTTGATAAAGCTAACGAGTTAGGTGGAGTAGATTTAGTAAACAAATGGATTAATTTACATATTATAGGAGAAAAACACGAACAAATTAAAAAAATTGCACAGGAGGCAGGATACATTTGAATGAGCTAGTAATGACTGATATGCGTTTAGAATATTCAAAAACTTTGATTCAAGTTGGAAAAGAGAATCCAAATGTTGTAGTTTTAGGTGCTGATACAACTGATTCATTAAAGACCTCTAGCTTTGGAAAAGAATTTCCTGATAGATTCTTCAATGTGGGTATTGCTGAAGCAAATCTTGTTACAGTTTCTGCAGGATTAGCAGCATCTGGAAAAATTTCTTTTGCTAGTACTTATGCAATATTTTTGCCAGGAAGAGCGGTTGATCAAATTCGAAATAATATTGCATATCCTTCACCACTAGGCAAGAAAGGCCTTAATGTGAAATTAGTTGTCTCTCATGGAGGTTTAACTGTTGGACCTGATGGAGGTTCACATCAACAACTTGAGGATATAGCAATAATGAGAGTTATTCCTAATTTCAGAGTTTTTATTCCGGCTGATACAATTTCAGTTTCTAAATTAACTCATTTAATGGCCAATGAATATGGTCCATTTTATATGAGAATGACAAGATCAAAAACTACAATAGTCCATTCAGAATCTCAGGATTTTCAAATTGGAAAGGGCATTACTCTGAGAGATGGCTCTGATTGTACCATTGCAGCATGTGGAATTACTGTTAGAATGGCTTTAGAGGCAGCTGAATTATTACAACAAGAAGAAATTTCCTGTAGAGTTTTGGATATGTTTTCAATAAAGCCAATTGACAATGAAATTTTGGAAAAAGCAGCAAGAGAAACAGGTTGTATAGTTACTACTGAAGAGCACAATATTTTTGGTGGAATGGGTTCTGCTGTTACAGAATCTGTTTCTGAATCATATCCTGTACCAATAAAGAGAATTGGATCTCAAGATATGTTTGGAGAATCTGCTAGAGATGAAGAAGTTCCTTTACTTTTGGAAAAGCATGGAATAACATCTTTTAATATGGTAAAACAAGTCAAAGAAATTAGGAATAAAAAGTTATGAAAATTTTTCTTGACACTGCTGATCTAGAGTCTATTAAAAAATTTAATGATATGGGATTACTAGATGGAATTACAACTAATCCTTCTTTATTGTATAAGGAAGGAGGCAATCCAAAAGATGCAATGAAAGAGATTACAGAAATTATCAAAGGTGATGTGAGTCTCGAAGTTGTAAGTACTGAATATTCTGGAATGATGGAAGAAGGTAAACGTCTTCGTGAATATGGGAGTAATGTTGTAGTTAAAGTTCCCATGACTCCTGATGGTTTGAAAGCATGCAAATCACTTTCATCAGAAGGAATCCCTGTCAATGTTACGTTGATATTTTCTCCAAACCAGGCTTTGCTTGCTGCAAAATCTGGTGCAAAATATGTTAGTCCATTTATTGGAAGGCTTGATGATATTGGTCAAGATGGAATGCATCTAATTAAAGAAATCAAAGAAATATTTTCTAATTATGATTTTGGAACTCAGATACTTGTTGCAAGTATTCGCCATCCAATCCATGTAATTGATGCTGCAAAAATTGGAGCAGATGTAGTAACTTTACCTCCTGCAGTTTTGGATAAAATGATGAAACATCCATTGACAAAAATTGGCTTAGAAAACTTTCTTGCAGATTGGGAAAAGCTTAAAGCTGAAAATCCTGATATCAAAATATAGCAAAATCAAATCTAGCAAATAATTAACAAGAAAAAATATTAAAAATGAAAAATTA
Organism: Nitrososphaerota archaeon; assembly: GCA_022564385.1. Lineage (GTDB taxonomy): Archaea > Thermoproteota > Nitrososphaeria > Nitrososphaerales > Nitrosopumilaceae > Nitrosopumilus. The sequence continues at coordinate 13,714 of JADFLN010000005.1, forward strand.
GGTTATTTCACGAGTTCTAGTTACTTCTTTTTTTTACTATCTGTTCCTCTACCTGAAGTTATTGTACCTTTGTATTCTGGTCTGGTTCTTGGTTCAGGTGTATCACTCAATTTTCTTCTACTGGTTCCTCTACCTGAAGAGACCATTCTATTTCCTGCAGATGCTTTCCTTGCTGCTTGGATTTCTTTAAACTGGTCACCAGTCCATTTTGAAGCATCACTATCAACCCAAATGAATCCTTTACCTCTTCCAGCTCGTATTCTAATTCTAGCCATAAATAAAGTAAAATTATCTTGTATTTATCTAGAATGCATAATTCAAGATTAAAATAATTATAGTAAAATTTATGCTACACTCTAGAATGTTCTTGTTTTAGCTATTAATCCAGCCTAGCTTTTTGAAATATGTAAACATCAGGATCGCAGGAATTGCAGATGCAATAATAATAATTATGAACGCTGTAAAAGGACCTAAAATCATTAAATTGTCCCCATTCCCTCCTGGTAAATTAACATTCATTCCATAAAATGTTCCAATTACTGTTGATGGAATTGCCAACGTGAAAATAATAGTTAGTATAGCAAGTACTTTGTTTGTTTTTTCAGTACTTAACACAAAGTCTGTATCTTTGTAAATTTCCATAGTTTCTCTTGATTCTTCTAATGTTTCAATTACTTTGTCTATATGGTCAATAATGTCATCAAAAAATAATGAAAGTTCTTCATCCTCACTTTCAGAAAATCTTTTAATGTTTTTTGCAATTTCTAATACAAATTTCTTTAACGGATTCACAATTCTTCTTAATCTGTTAATTTCTCTTCTGAGCAGAGCAATACTTCTTGCTACTGGTTTTGTTTCATCAAAAACTCTATCTTCTATTTCATCTAAATTTGCAATTATTTTTCTAGAAGTATGTAAAAGATCATCTACTAACACATCTATAATTTCATGAAGCAATATTCCTGATGATTTTCCTAATAGTCTGTATTTTCTTTGTTGATCTGAATCTGTTTTACATATTTCTATCAATTCAATTAGTGGTTTAAGATCTCCTTGATGAATTGTGACTAAGAAATCCTTTCCAAGAAATATTGACAACTGACTATTTTTTGGCATTCCTACTTTTTGTGATAATGGTGGAAAATGTAAAATTACAAAGAAATGATCATCATAGCTATCTAGTTTTGGAAGTTCAAATTTGGTCATACAGTCTTCAATATTTAGTGTATTGAAATTATATTTTTTAGCTAATTTTTCAACATCATTTCTATCTGGATTTTGTAAATTAATCCATACAAATTTTTCTGCGTGTATGGTCTCCATTTTACTTTCGATAGGAATTTCTATGGGTTTTCTACTTGAACGTAATCTATTGGTGATGAATCCTTTCCTCAAGTTGAAAAATACCCTTACACAACAAATTTAAAGCGATCGTTATTAATTTGTGTAAAAATTATAGTTGTAAAATTAAAAAACATTTTTGAACTTGTGACTATTTGAACGGAAGTAAATAATTCATCCCAATCCATGTAATTGTGATTGCTATTGCCATTGCAACCCACCATAATCGCATATTTCAAATTCATACAAGTCAATAATAAATCTACACTATATTGTTCTGTTAGAAATCAAAGATTATTACAGGATAAACAAACTTTCTTTCTGGTGGCCTTCGTAGTACAGTGGCTAGTATAGGGGATTGTGGATCCCCGGACAGGGGTTCGATTCCCCTCGAGGGCCCGCTGAACTTTTTTACATTAGAAAAATTTTGTTGTATACTTTTGCTAAAAAAACAATTGCGTTTTTTATGCATAATTTTGTTAAATCCTTTAATTTGGCAAATTTTCCAGAAATTGAGCTTTTTAAAAATTTTATTAATGAGAAATTCTGTAATATATGTGATTAATGTGGCCAAAGTAAGAGTACGAGCTGGAAGAGGCAAAGGATTTGTGTGGGTTGACGCTGATGTTACAAAATGGACTGGTAAACAATTTAAAGAATTTCAGGCAGCAGCTAAAGACACAGCTACAAAAAGTGGTATAAAATATGTCACAACAGGACGAGGAACTGGAAAGATAAAGTTCAGTGATATTCCAAGTACACCAACTACATCAACAAAAGGTATGTGGGTTAGTTCGGGAAGAGGTACTGGAAAAAGAAAACTCTAAGAAACTCTGTGGGTTTAGTTCAAAAACGATTGTTAATAAAATGTATTATTCAAAAATTTTTTTTGAATATAATTAATGATCAGTATGAATAATCTGTAGAAAAAAAAATAGAATTATAATGATTACTTGAAAGATCGTACCTTACGAACAATTTTGTTATGATCCAAGGATGCAGTAGTAGTTACATACAAGATATGATTTTTTCCTGCAGGCATTATTATCCTCTTTACAGAATCATATTCTGCAACAACATATTTGCATGAACCCAGTGTTTTTACTAATTTTTTTCGTTGTTTCCAATCCTTTGCTGCGGCTTTTAGTGATGCCAAACTTTGTTTCTTTGACACTAAGATACGTACTTTCTTAGAACGTTCTGAAAATAGCAATTTCCCTTTGAGATCTATCAAACTAACTACCCTGACCGATGGGCTTATCTTCAAAATCTTTTCAGCTATTTGATGAATTTCCATAATTATTAGTAAAAATTCTAGTTGATAAGATTTTCTAAAAGAATTTTAAATATTAATTCTGGCTATCATTTGCCTTAATAGTAAAAATTAATCCTTTTTTCCTACCTAATTTTTAGAAAATACCGAATTTACTAGATTCCATTTCTTCTTTGATGGCAAGCTTGAATCGGGGAGACTTTGTCTCTATATTCTTTGTTAACCATGTGAGAAATTTCTTCTCAATCCCTTTTCCCTTTAATTTATAAAAATTTGGTCCCATCATTTCTACCAATTTTTCAACAAGTGATCTGTTTATACTTAATACAAAAAAGTGCCAACCAAAAGCAAATTCTGAATCAGTCATAACAAAATCTTCTTTACTGTGAATCATTTCTTCCAAAAGAACTAATTGACGAGTTAATGCTTTACTCGTTTTATCATAATCTATTGCAGAAACATTGATGTAAATCTTATTCTCCATACTCTTTTCACTTCAAAACAAAATAAAAGGGTTATACAGATTATTCCTTTAAAAGATATTCAAAATCTATGTCAAAATACATTTTCATGATGTTGATATAAGTTTGAATAGATTCCGGAATTTCTTCACCACATGCCACTCCTAATTTTTTTGCATTAATCCAAATTACCAATGTTTGTATAATTGTCAAAAATCGATCATTTCTAATTTCAGGTGTTCCGATAGATTTTGTATATCTTTCTGCAAATTCCCATGCTGTTACAAAATCTACACATTTCACACCAAAAATTGCTAATACTTGCTCTTGCATATTTTGTGCTTTTTTGAATGGTACTTTATTGATAATATATGGAAAATTTACTTTATCTGGAAGACAATCTGGAAGTGGTCCCCAAATTGTAATTATTTTTGTTCCTAGTTTTAGATTTTCAAATTTTTTTAACATTTGATTAATTACATTATCATCAGTAAACCAAAACAAAATCACAGATGCCTCTGAAATGTCTGATTTTTCTATATTCTTGCAAATTAACTGTCCTTGAATATTTTTCTGTTCAAGAATTTCTTTTGCATGTTGAATTTTTTCAGGATTATTATCTATTCCTACAGCTTTTTTTACTTTGAACTCACTAATTGCTATCTCAATTCCTTTTTCATTACCACAACCTAAATGATAAAAAATATCGTTTTCTCCTAAATCTACAAACTTGAAAATTTCTCTAAGAGATTTTTCTGGTAATTGTACATCTTCACCACTCAGTAAATTTTTTGGAAGTGTTTCTAAATATTCTTCAATTTTCAATAGTATTATTTCTACAAGCGAGAATTTATTCTCTTATACTTTCTAATTTTGAAACTGCTTGCCATAACTGTGTTCTTACGTATGAAGGCATGTTGGGATCTTGTGTTACATCATCTAGTAAACTAATTGTATTTGCAGCTCTTACTGATAGTGAATATTCTTCTTTAGTCAAATCTACAATCAAATCTGATATTGATCTTTTTATTGTCTTTGGGGTAGAATTATTGGAAGCAATTTGGTTTAATGTTTCAATTGCTCCTTTCATCGATTCTTTATTTTGAGCGTCATCTACCATTTTTTTACACCTTTTCTTAAAAATTAGAGGTATATAGTTACATCTCTATAAACACGTTGTCTGATTCTACTATAACGTTGTATGATGTCAAATCTTTAATTTTTGCCGGGAATTTAACTAATTTTCCAGTTTTACAATCAAATTGTGCTCCATGCCAACCACATGTTATTGTACATCCATCCAGTTTTCCTTCAGATAGACTGGAACCTGAATGAGTACAAGTATCATCTGTTGCACAATATTTACCATCAATATTTGCAACTAGGACATCTTTTCCATCAATAGATACCTTGATCATCTTTCCAGGAGGAATATCCGATATTTTACCAGCTATAATTTTTCCCAATGCCATTTTTATTTGATCATTCTTAATATTTTTTTGTATATGGTGAATATGATGATAAGAGAAGCAAATTCTTCAGATAAAATCCCCGTTTTAAAATTCTGTAAAGATACTTTTTCTTGGGGAGATTATATAGATCAAGTTTGGGATTCTTGGTTATCTGAAGGTAATTTGTTCCTATTTGAAAAACAGTTTCAAGTTGGAATTTGTCATGCGTTTTACTCAAAAGACCAAACTTGGATTGAAGGAATCAGAATTGATCCACATTTTCGTAAACAAAAAATTGCATCTAAACTAGTAAAATATGCTGAATCAATAGGAAGAGAAAAGGATACATCATTTTCCTTCATGCTAATTGATACTGAAAATACTTCCTCACTCTCTATGGCAAACTCCTTAGATTATGGTGTCTTTCAAACTTGGAATTTTTATTCTTTGATACCCAAAAGAAATTCAAATTATGATGTTTACTTTGAAAAATCCCTAAATCGTCAATTTTATTCCCATTATGTAAAATCTTGGAGATGGCTTCCAGTTGATGATGCTACACTATCTACATTTTATGAACAAAATAAAATTATTAAATCAAATGTAGATGGTAAAGATTCGATTGCAATTCTTACTGATTCAGAGCATTTTGATAAAACCTTAATCGTTACATTATTTTCAAATTCACAAAATGCTACATTGCAAATACTTTACTTTTTACAAAATTATGGTATAGAAAAAAACTATGAACGAATACAAATTTTGACTAAAGAACAACTACCATTTTTTGATTCATTGGAACATAGAATTTCATTTCATTTAATGAAGAAATCTTTAGTTTAATCTGATTTAACAAATTTTATTGTGTTATTTAAAATTCCAAGACCTTCAATTTCCATCTCTACCTGATCTCCATCTTTCAAAAATACTGCATTTGGATTGTTTATTACTACTCCTGCTGGTGTTCCAGTAGAAATAATATCCCCTTTTTCCAAAGTCATGACTTTGGAAATTTTTGAAACAATTTCTGGAATTTTAATGAACATTTTGTTTGTAGAAGAGTTTTGTCTCAGTTCTCCATTAATTTTGGTTGTTATCTTTAGATTTTGGACATCTTGGATTTCATCAGCTGTTGTTATCCATGGCCCGCATGGCGCAAATGAATCAAAACTTTTTCCTCTAGTAAACTGCTTATCTTTGAATTGAATATCTCTGGCTGAAACATCATTGAATACCATATATCCAAAGACTGCACTTGTTGCATCTTCGACGCTGATATTTTTACAGTTTTTTCCAATTATCAAGGCTAATTCTACTTCATAATCTAACTGTGAAACAAAATCAGGACATATAATATCTGATTCAGTACTAGTTAATGCTGTTCGTGGTTTAATTACAATGACCGGGTCTTCTGGTGCTTGAAGTCCTTGTTCTTCAGCATGGTCAGTATAATTAAATGCTAAACAGATTATTTTGTTTGGATTTGGGATTGGTGATAATAATTTAAATTTTGAAATACTTTCTTCATATGGTAAATCTTTAATTTTATTTTTAATTTCATCATACCATCCATCAAAAAGAAAATCTTTTACATTGTATGGAATTGGAACTCCTGTAAGGAAAATTATCTCATCTTTTGTAGCTACTTTATCACCTTTAACAAAACCATATGTTTCATTATTCCCATGTAACAATCTAGCTATTTTCATGATAGATCACTTGTGTGTGAAAATTGCTTGATTCTGTGAATCTTTTCTGCAATATCCAAATCTGACAAATTGAATCTCTTCTCCTTCTTTTAATTGTAGAAAATGTGGTTCTGTATACACATCTATTTCTTCTAAACTTTCTTCATTAAACTCTTCTCCATTGAATAATGCTTTTGGAATAATCATTTTAATCCCATGTGCTGTTTTTTGTGCAACCCATTGAATTTTTAGAATGTTTGTTGTATCTCCTTCCCCAATAAACTCTCCTTCAAGCTCGACACCATCTTTTGTTATGGAAACATTTCCTAATCCTAAAAGTCTAATCTGCATTCCTTGTTTGATATTTTGGGCATCATCACCAGAAATGTAGAAATTTTCATCAATCTCAATTTTTCTTTTTCCCAAATCACTCACTGGGTGATTAGAAATTTCAACAAATGAGATTGGTAAATTTTTTATTGTTAATTTTTTTGCATTGCTTACCATGAATAATCTTGTACTCTCAGAATCTACAAATTTTCGATTAAATGCTTCAAGTGCATCAAATGGTGCAAGAGTATCTGCTTTGGTAAACCCTAATGACATAATGAATTTTCTAATGGCCTCTGGTCTAATTCCTCTTCTTTTCAAACCTTCTAGAGTTGGTAGTCTTGGATCGTCATACCATGAAATCTTACCTTCTTCAATCAAAGGTCTGATAATTCTCTTTGAAATTGGCATTCCTTTGAATTCTAATCTGGAGAAAAATCCTTGGATTGGCTTTCTCATGTTTAATGCATCTAAGATTGCATCAGTCAACTCTTTTCTTAGTTCAAATTCTTTAGAACGAAAAGCATGTGTAATTCCATCAATGCTATCTTCAATTGCAACTGCAAAATCATAACTAGGCCAAATTCTATATTTTTCACCTAATGTGTAATGCTTGCCATCAATAATCCTGAATAATACTGGATCTCTCATGACTGCATTATCTGCTTTCATGTCTCCACGAAATCTTAGAATTGCATCACCCGGTTTGAATTTCTTTTTCATCTTTTCCCAATTTTTATTATTTTTTTCAATGTTTTCCATACTACACTTACATGCTTTTCTTTCCCTTCTGTTCTTACTGATATTGTCTCTTTTACAAGTACAGACGTAAGCTTTTCCAGAATTAATTAATTCAATACCTTTCTCATAAAATATTTCCATATCATCTGAAGTACTTTTTATTGTATCAAATTTAATTCCTAACCACTCTAGCCCAACTTTTATTGCTGCGTGGTACTCCATTCTCTCTGCTTCTGGATTTGTATCATCCATTCTTAAAATAAATTTACCACCATACATCTTTGCATATTCTGAATTGATGATGGCAGCTTTTGCATGTCCTATGTGGGGATAACCATTTGGTTCAGGAGGAAACCTTGTTACAACTTTTCCATGTTCAACACCTTCTAATTCTGGTAACCATTCTCTCTCTTTGATTTTTTCTTTAGGTACTAAAATTTCTGGAAAGTTTTCTTTAATTTCTTTTTTTTGTTCTTCAAATGATAACTGGTTTACTATAGCAACAATTTCAGAAATGTCTCCTGTAATTTCTTTTACTTTGGTCCTAAATTCTGGCTTTGTTCCAAGAATTTTTCCCATAATTATTTTATCTTGAGTTTGTCCTCCATGCTCAAATGCATTTTGAAGAGCCATTTTTCTAATTTCTTTTTTTAATTTTTCATCCATACTATCTTTACCTGTTGTAATTATGCACTTCTCTTTACTACAAAATCCAATAATGCAATTAGTTCAATTTTAGCAGATCCTGAGTACCTTGATAATGATTTTTCAGCTTTCTCCGCATATTTTAGAGCCTGCTTTCTGACATTCTCTTCAATTCCAAGTGAACGAATCACGTTTACTGCTTTGTTTAGTTCATTTCTTGTTACCTTGGAATTTCCAAATGCCTTTAGAATTATTTTTTTGTTTTTGCCTTTTGCTGACTTTATTGCTATTAAAATTGGAAGTGATTTTTTACCTTCTCTAAGATCATTTCCAACAGGTTTCTTTGTAATTTTGGGATCACCCATTACTCCAATGAGGTCATCAGTTATCTGAAATGCAATTCCAAGGTTTCTTCCAAATGATGAAAGATTTACAATGTCATTAGATTTGTTTGTAGCACAAATAGCTCCCATTGCACATGATACATCAAATAATGCTGCAGTTTTTTTACAAATCATTGTAATGTATTCAGATTGCGTTGGAATTTTCTTTTCATTAGCCATCTTTACATCAAGTAACTGACCTTCACATACATCTACACATGCTTTAGCTAATCTAGACACTAATTTAGTTGTGGCATTTGCTGATAACTTTGATTCACTAATTATTTGGAATGCTTTTGAAAATAAAACATCACCTGCTAAAATTGCAACTGCCATTCCAAATTTTTTATGTACAGTTGAAACTCCATGACGTATTTCATCATTGTCCATGATATCATCATGAACCAAAGTAAAGTTGTGAACCATTTCTATAGCACTTGCAGCTGGTATTGCATTGGAAACTTTTCCTCCTAAAATTTGACAACTTTTACTTACCATGTATGGTCTAAGTCTTTTTCCACCATGAACTATAAGATGTCCTGCTGCATCATAGAGTTTCTTTGGGTTTCCTTTTAGTTTTAAATTTAGATACTTGTCTACTATTTTTGCATTTTTTTCAATTTGTTTAGTTATTTTCATTTACTAATCTCCATTTGTCTTTTGGTAGATGATTTTTGATTGCTTCATACAATCCTTCATTTATTTCACTATTCATCCATGTAGATAGTACATTTCCATACTTTTCGAGCATAGATTGCTTAGATTCATCAAGTAATTCTAAAGCAATAAGCATCCAAGGACAATAAATTTGAGGATTTATCTTTAATTCTAAGAGTAACTCTTTTGCAGAAATCCACTTAATTTCATCTATTTCTCCCTCAATTTCTTTTGGTTCTGAATCTTTGTTTATTATTCCAATTAATGTTCCACAAATTTCATTCTCAGAACCTATATCTTTGTAGGAAACATGATACTCAAATTTATACAAATAATCTAGTTTTCCTTCAATTCCTAGTTCTTCTGGCATTCTTCTTTCTCCTGATGATACATACGTTTCAGATTCTCTTGGATGACTTGCAAATGTACCATCCCAATTACTTGGCCATAACATCTTTTCTTTTGCTCGTCTTGTAAGCACTATTTTACCATCATTATCAAACAATAAAACAGTAAATGCTCTGTGTAGTTTTCCATTTGGTAAATGGCACTTTACTTTTTCTTCAGTACCAATTGGATTATCATTTTCATCCACTAAAATTACAAATTCTTCAGACATTTCTTTTTCCTCTAAATATCGTTCCTTCAAATTTTCTATTTTTAATAGATCTTACAATTCTTTCAGGTTTATTTCCATTTACAAAAAAAACATTTATTCCAATTTTTGAAATTTTTGAGGCTTCTTCAACTTTTCTAGTCATTCCACCAGTAACATCCATCTTGTTTTCTAAAATTGAAGGGTGCTCATCTCTAAATTCATAAATTAATTTTTTTGATCTCAGATTAGAATACAACCCATCTTCATTTAGAACAAAAATACATAGTCTTGGTTTTAAAATTTTTGCTAGATGTGTCATTATCTTATCACCTGATAAAATGTATGTTTTTTTCTGACCATACCATAATGCATCCCCATACGTGACTGGAATTAAGCCTATTTTTGCAATTTTTTCAATCTCTTTGACTTTTTTTGAAATTGGTTTGTTTCCTGACATAAAATCAGTAGGTGGAAGACAATATGGGTTTAATCTATTTTTTAACAATGAATCTAAAATGATCTTGTTTAATTCAATCATTGAATTTTTTATAATTGCGACTCCTCTAAGATCGTACTTTCTTTCTTTAGTATGCATATTATATTTTACAGACCAATAATGTCCATAGGAACCCCCACCGTGAACAACAATAATTGACTCATTAATTTTCTTTAAACTCTTAGCAAGATTGTTTATTGTTTTTCTTTTAGCTGATAATGGTTTTTCTTTATTTGTAATAATTGAACCACCAAATTTTATCAGAATCATGTTGTTCCAAATTATGTAGTCAATTAAAAAGTATCCAGTCCTTTAAAATCTATTTTTACTGAAAAGCATTCGTAATTCTTATCTTTGAATTGCTTGATAGAGTACTCTAAATTTGATTCATCTGTCAAAGCAAAGATACATCCGCCCCCACCTGCACCAGTAATTTTTGCCCCAAACGATGATTTTTGTCCTACTTGGATCATATCTCTCAGTTTTTTATTTGAAACTCCTATTGTTTCAAGATACTCTTGATTCTGAATTATTTTTTGACCTAATTCTTTGATGTTATTATCACTTAATAATTTCAAAACATCTTCAACTAACTTTGATTCATCATTACATAAACTAGAAAATCTTATTTCATTTTCTTCTTTGAATTGCTTTACTTTTGCAACTACTGTTTCTGTAGAGTGTTTTACATTTGAATTTGCAATTACTAGATGAAAATCAGGCTCAGATTTTATTTTAGTAAATCCATTTTTCTTATCATATTCCATAATACCTCCAAATGTACAAACAGTACAATCTGCTCCTGATGTGTTTTGAAAAATTGTTTTTTCAGCTGAAATTGCAAGTTTAAGAATTTCTTCTTTGGATGTTTTTACAAATAATCCAGAAATTGCTGCAGCACCAGCAACACAACAAGCAGATGATGAGCCTAAACCTACTCCAATTGGAATATCTGATTCTACTATAATCTTAATTCCTGTGGTTTGATTTTGTGTTTGCAACAATTTGTTTGCTAAATAATAAAATGGTTTTAATGGAGAATCAATTTCCGAAATAGGTTTGTTTGGTTCTAAAATTAAATCTCCTATGTTTGATTTGATGTAAATCTTCTTTTCTTTTATCTTCTCTGCCCTAACGATAACTCTTTTATTGATTGCACAAAGAATTGCTTTTACTCCATACACTACAAAATGTTCTCCAAAAAGAATTACTTTTCCTGGTGCAGAAGCGTTAGATTCCAAGTGAACACTTTAGATTTTTGATTAATTTATTCCTCTTCTATAATCTTTGTTTCAAAATCATCGATTTCATATTTCATCGATTCATCTTCTTTTAGTTCTCCTCTTTCAATGAGAATTTGACGTACCAATAACCAGTAAACTGTTGCTAGAGCTTTTCTTCCTCTATTGTTTGCTGGAATAATTACATCCAGTTTTGATGTAATGTTATCTGTATTTGCAATTCCTATTATTGGAATACCTGCATTTGTTGCTTCTGTAATTGCTTGCTCATCAACTTGTGGATCTGAAATTAAGACTAATTTTGGTTCAATGTAATATGGTAATGAAGGATTTGTCAAAGTTCCTGGCATGAATCTTCCAAGAAGTTTCTTAGAGTCTAACATCTCGCAGAATTTTTCAATTGGTGTTTCTGCATACCGTCTACCTGTACAAACAATGAGTTTGTCTGTTCCCACTCTGTTGATAAATTTGGCTGCTGTTTTGATTCTCTCTAATGTTATGTCTATATTCAGCATGTATAGCCCTTCAGGACTGGCTTTTGTGATGAATGATTTCATGAACTTTGTCTTTATTTGAGTTCCTACTCTAATTCCAGTAGCTAGAATTTTCTTTTTGATGTCTGTTGTTTCTGCTTGTTCACTCATGACAATTTTAAATCTCTGCCATACCGCGTATTAAATCATGCTCTGATAGGCGTAATAGTTCATTTAGTTTTGCTATCCTTTCTCCTCCAACTATCCCCACTTTGAGCATTTTTGACCTTGTTGCAATTCCTATATGAGATATTTGTGAATCAATAGACTCGCCTGATCTATGTGATGTGATTAATTTTATATTGTTTTGATTTGCAATGTTAGCAAATTCAAGGGCATCATAAAGACTACCTGCTTGATTTACTTTTAGAATTACTGCATTGCATGATTTTGAACCAATTGCTTTAGTCAAAATTTCTTTGTTTGTGACTATCAAATCATCCCCTGTAATCAGTGTATTTGGAAATTTAGCTGTCAACTCTGCCATGTCTTCGAATGCCTCTTCATGGACTGCATCTTCTACAAAAATCAATTTATATTTTTCAATAATATTTGCTGCAAAATCAATTTGTTCACCAGTAGAATTTTCAAATCCTGCTCTGTCATAAACATACTTTTGTTTTTCTTCATTCCATTGTGTAGATGAGGCAAAGTCTACTCCCAAAGAGACCTCTTTTCCTAAAGTAAATCCTAAATTCTCACATGCCTTTACAGATACCTCTAATGCTTTTTGATTTTCTAATTTTGGTGCCCACCCTCCTTCGTCACCTCTTCCATTAGTAAAGTTAGGATCTGCTTTTTCTAAAACATGACGTAATTCTTTATGTACTGATAAATTAATTTCAATAGCATCTTCTATAGTCTTTGAACCTATTGCACAAATTAAAATCTCTTGAATATCTGGAGTTCCAGGTCCTGCATGTACTCCACCACCTAAAATATTTCCTAATGGAAATGGAAATTTAAATGACGATTCCGATGAAAGTGTTTTAAACAATGGTTCATCTGCTGCTTTTGATGCTGACTCCATAGATGCAATTGTCACGGCAAAAGCAAGTGCCCCCCCAATCTTTGAATAGTTTGTAGAATTATCCAAACTTTTCAGCGTATCATGAATTCCTTTAAGATCTGAAGATTCTAACCCAATAAATTTTTGAGAATTCTCTTGTAAAATTCGAAGACTCTCTTCTGGTGATCCATTAGGAAAACTGACTGCTTCATATTTTCCTACACTAGCACCTGATGGAGCACAAACTCTTCCTAGAAATTTTCCCTCTGATTTAACATCTATCTCAATTGTTTTACTTCCTCTACTATTGTATAAAATCCGCCCTTCAATTGAGGAGATTTTGGTCAAGTTACTCTAACTCAGATTGAACTTCTTGGTTTCTTTTCTGAATTGCTTCATAAAATGGAATTACTTGTTGAATTGTCTCAACAGTAGTCAAAAGCATTCTTCTACAACAATATCTCTCAACTTCTAAAGAATCAAGAACTTTATCTGGCGCTTCTCCTGATTTTACTTTGTTTTGAAAATCGTCATATTTGTCTGCAATTAAATTTCCACATGTAAAACATCTAACAGGAATTAACATACGAACGAAAAAGTAATCAAGGATTATAAAAACCATACAAGAAAATTTCGTTGCGGGCGTCGCCCAGCCTGGCCAAAGGCGCTAGCTTGAGGGGCTAGTCTCTCAGGAGTTCGTGGGTTCAAATCCCATCGCCCGCATACACAATTATGAAAACTATTTTTCTAGTTTTTGTAATGCCTTGATTAATTCAGCACGTCTTTTCTCTTCTGTAATTGCCGATCTTACATCATCTACTAGAATTCTATTTACATCAATCTTTCTTCTAGCCTCTTTTACAACTTTATCATACATTGAAAAAGTGTAAAGATGAAGATACAAATTCTCCATTACTTCAAAAACTCTTGTAGCCTCATCAATGTCACCAACTCTAATTTCATCAAATACTCTTCTTTTCAATTCACCCACACAATCTAGTAACCCCAAAACATATGATTCTGGCATAACTGACAACTTTTTGTCAGAAGGAATTTCTTTTTTCTCAACAATTGCAATAAGACATGCAGCTTCTACAAATTCTTGTTCTGGCGTAATTAGGTATCTTCTAAGTTGCCCTACTGCTTTTTTCTTGTATTTTTTCAACAATTTGTCTGCATGTCTTAAATTATTTTTCCCAGTTTTTAGATCTCCTTTGTGAACAGCAATAATTGATTTGCTACAAAGAATAATTATCTCTCTTGTATTTTTTAGTAGAAATTCTCTTGAATCTTGAACATTCTCTAAAGATTTTGCAATCTTGTTCAGTGATGGTTTTACATTTTTTAACGTCATACTTGATAATGCCTAAAAACTAGGATAAAGCCGTTTGCTAAATCTAATATCCTGATATTTTTCCTTGTTTGCATTCTATTTAAAAAAGAAATTAAATATCTTCTTTAACCCTGATGATTTGCCGTTTATATCTATAGTCGGTGTTGGTTTTTCAATAAAAATTCCTTGTGGTCTGTATAATAAAACTGCAAGTAAAATTATTCCAAGCAATAAAAAGTCAAGCCAAACAACATCAAATGGAACATATTCTTGAAATGAATCTTTGAAAAATATAATAAATTTTCGTAATGTAACAAAGAGAAGTGTTCCAATAATTACTCCTTTATTATTTGCTAATCCTCCAATGAGAATCATAAGAAATGGCCAAAAAGTCCAGCTTGCCCTATCGTATGCAAAGGCAATTGTTCCACCAACGTAAAATGCATACAATGCACCTGCTATAGCTGCCAGTGCTGCAGATACCATAATTATTTTAATTCTTATTTGTGTGGTGTTTTTTCCAAGTGATTCTGCTGCTACTTCATTATCTCTGACTGCTCTAAGCATTCTTCCAAGTGGCGAACGAATCATTTTTTCACAAAACACATACACAACAATTGCAATTAGGATTAATCCTATAGTGGCTATTGGAAATCGTAATTCACCTGGGAGAAATGATAACGGATCTGGTACCTGAACTCCTAGTGTACCACCAACTAGTGGGGTAAAATTATTTCCAATTATTCTAATACTTTCACCAAACGCTAGTAATGAAATTGCTAGATAATCACCTCGCAGTCGTATAGCTGGAAATGATGTAAGTAATCCTAGACCTCCACCTACCACTGCAGCAATACCTAGTGTCAAAAAGAATACTACAAATCCTATTCCAGTATTATCCACTAACCAAATATTAATTTCAGAAACTATTGCTAAATTGTTTTCAATGTAATCTCCTTCAATTCCTGCCATATTGGCAAAAATCCTACCTGGAATTGATGCAGCAACAAATGCACCTGCACCTACTGCTAGAACTTTTCCAAAATTTGGAATTCCAGTATATCCAAATTCCATGTTTAAACTTAGATTGACAATTAGGTAGATTGCAAAAATTGCAAGTAAATCTACAATGAAAACTATCTCATTTTCTAGAACCATGTCTCCTCAACTTTGACCAGTTTATTCCCGCCAGTCCGCGTGGTGCTAATAGTAATGTGACAACAATGAACACAAGTGGAATTAGTGGTCTATATGAAATCAACCAAGAGCCAAATTCACCTGCTAAAAATCGTGTTCCTAAAACTTCAGTTAACCCAACCAGCAAACCTCCAGCTATTGCACCATAAATACTGAAAAATCCTCCTACAATA
>JADFLN010000063.1 GCA_022564385.1 Nitrososphaerota archaeon
CCAACACCAGAAACAACACCAGAACCAACACCAGAACCAACATCAGAACCAACACCAGAACCAACACCAGAACCAACACCAGAAACTGAACCATCAGAACCTGAACCATCAGAACCAACACCCGAATCTTCTTCTGTTGATCCGTTTGAAGGAATTAGTGATGATGACATTAGGACTTTTTCAGAACTATTTGATGTTCCTTCACCTGAAAATGATGACGAAGCAAACAAACTAGGAAATAAAATTCGTGAGTGGATTAAAAATGGTAAACTTGAACCTGGTGAATCAAAAATTGAAGAAGAAACTAATGATGAAATTGAAGATGATGAAGAAGAAAAACCTAAAAAGAAACGAGGTATGTTTGGATTTGGGAAATGAAACTCAAAACAAAAGATTTACTCACTTTAGCGGAATTAACCCCAAAGGAATTTGTAGATTTAATTGATTATTCATTCAAACTAAAAAAAGAACTCAAAAAAGGTGGAAACAAACCTATTTTAAAAAATAAAACATTGACGATGATTTTTCAAAAACCATCTACTAGAACACGTGTGAGTTTTCAAATTGGAATGTACCAATTAGGTGGATATGCAATTAATTTATCATCAAATGACATGCAATTGTCTCGTGGTGAGTCTGTTGAGGATACTGCAAAAACTCTTTCACTATACACTGATTGTATTATGGCGCGTGTGTATGAACATGAATTATTAGATAAACTATCTAAACACGCTAGCGTACCTGTAATAAACGGCCTATCTGATTCTTTTCATCCTTGTCAAATTTTGGCAGATTTTATGACAATTAAAGAAAAGAAAGGAAAACTCAAAGGACTAAAGATTGCATGGATAGGCGATGGAAATAATGTGTGTAATTCTATGATTTATGGTGCAGCACTATCTGGAATTGACATGTCAATTGCAACTCCTAAAGGATTTGAACCAGACAAAACTGTTGTAAAAGAATCAAAGAAGTCAACTAACATTGAATTAACTACAGATCCATTTGTTGCAACTAAAAATGCTGATGTGGTAGTAACTGATACTCATCTCTCTATTCATAATGATGATAAAAAAAGAATCAAAAAATTTCTTCCAAAGTATCAAGTTAATGAAAAGTTAATGAACGCTGCAAAGAAAGATGCGATCTTTATGCATTGTCTTCCTGCTAAGAGAGAACAAGAAGTAACATCATCAGTAATTGATGGTCCTCAGTCTGTTGTTTGGGATGAAGCAGAAAATCGTCTTCATACTCAAAAGGCATTACTTGCATCTCTAATTCGCGCTTAACGTATATAAGAGAAGATTCAAAATCGGTTTCTGTAGATGGCTTATTCTAAAATATTACGAAGACTTAGAGAGCAAAAGACCAATTATAAAAAACGTGGAACCATGTTGGTTGGTAAACGCGATTTTATTACTGTAAATATTACTAATGAAAATACCCTAGTCCAAATTCTTAAGCCTGGTATGACTGGTGATACTGTTATTGCATCTGCACATTCTAGATATCTACTTGAAAAAGGATGGAAAGGATCTAGAAAGAGTGTGCCTGCAGCATATCTCACGGGATACTTGGCTGGAAAGAAAGCACTTGGTAAAGGTGCAAATGATGCTATTCTTTATACTGGAACTAGAAGATACACACAAAGAATGGCAGCAGCTCTCAAAGGAGTAATTGATGCAGGTGTTAAAGTACCAGCTGACAAAGAAACATTTCCACCTGATAATAGAATCAACGGAGAACATCTTACTGTTAAAAACGATGTTACAAAAATAAAATCAACAATTGATAGCGAGATAAAGTAAAAATGAGTCAAACAATAAAACCACCAAGTCCACAAGGACAATCTCGAGGACGCAAACCTGTCTACGGACGTGGTCCACCAGGTGGAACTAAAGACGGTAGTGATCGTCCAAGAAGACCAAGAAGAGAACCTGTTGAAGATGTCTGGATTCCTAAAACTGCCCTGGGAAAGAAAGTTGAATCTGGAGAAATTACTTCTCTTGAAGAAATAATTGAATCAGGATTAAGAATTCAAGAAGCAGGAATTATCAAGAAACTACTTCCAGATTTAAAAAGTGAAGTTGTTGATGTAGGAATTGTTCAAAAAATGACAGCAAATGGTCAATCTACTAGATTCAAAGCAATAGTTGCAGCTGGAAATGAAAATGGTTACTTGGGAATAGGTCAAGGAAAATCTAAACAGATGAGAATTGCTATTGAGAAAGCAACAAGTCAAGCTTTTCTGAATGTCAGTCCAATCAAATTAGGATGTGGTAGTTGGGAATGCAGATGTGATCAAAAACATTCTGTCCCATTCAAGGTTAAAGGAAAGGGTGGAAGTGTCAGAATTGAAATTATTCCGGGACCTCGTGGATTAGGTCTTGTTGCTGGCGGTAAAATTAAACGATTATTGGAATTGGCAGGTCTTAAAGATGCATGGACTACTGCAAAAGGTTCTACTCCTACAATGGGGTCAACTTCAAAAGCGATATTGGATTGTCTTAAACAGACATTTAGTCAGGGTTGATGAAAAATGGTAAATGCATATCTTGTTGTTAGAATTAAAGGTCAAGCTGATTGTCCTTATTGGGCAACAACTACTATGACTTTGTTAAAATTAGATAAAAAATATCGTGCAACAATTTTACCTGCTAAAGATAATACTTTAGGAATGTTAAGAAAAGTACAGCACTATGTCTCTTGGGTTGAACTTGATAAAGATTTGGCAAAAGAATTGATTGAAAAGAAAGCAAGAAAATCTGGTTATAAAAAAGTAACTGCAGATGATCTCAAAGAACTTGGTTTTGCAAGTTCTGATGAATTGGCTATAGCTTTGGCTGACGGCAAAGCTACTTTATCAAAACTAAAACCTCTGAAACCATGGTTTGCTTTAGCACCTCCAAGACATGGATTCAAGAGAAGCACTAAGAAACTATATGGACAGAAAGGTATCCTTGGACAAAACAAAGACCTTGGTGCTATTGTAAGGAATATGATATAGTATGGCAACAAGATTAAAAAAGACTCGAAGACTTCGAGGGGGACGACATATGGGATGGGGACAAGTAGCTCAACATCGTGCAAGTGGTCATAGGGGTGGTTTTGGAGTTAGCGGTATGATGAAACACCACTACAGTTCTATGCTAAAATATGATCCAGATCATTATGGCCATGATTCAACTAAACCACCTCACCCCAATATTACAAAGAAATGGGCTAGCGTCAGGGATCTTGATGACTTGTTCATCAAATTCGGTAAAGAAGAAGGAGGAAAGAAAATCGTAGATCTGGAAAGTGCAGGATATGAAAAGCTCCTAGGCGGCGGAAAACTAACTAACGCTTATTCCGTTAAAGTACAACGATTTACAGCATCTGCAGAAGAGAAACTAAAAGCCGTTGGGGGAGAGGTGTTGTCTAAGAATGGCTGAAGGTAGTATTACCACACTTATCAGAAAAGTTGTTTTCAAAGTAGAACCATATCTTCCTCAAGTACCAAAACCAAAAAAGAAGATCTCTCTACAAAAAAAATTGTTATGGTGTGGAGTAATATTACTAGTCTATATGGTAATGGGGCAAACCCCATTATTTGGAGCCACAGCACCACAGTTTGACTTTCTAGCATTTGCTAGAGTTATTTTTGCATCACAACAAGGTACCCTGGTTGAATTAGGAATAGGACCTATAGTTACAGCTGGACTCTTGATGCAATTATTGAGAGGTTCAGAAATTCTCAAGTTTGATTTCAAAAAACCAGAAGAGAGAGGAATATTTCAGACAGCTACTAAAATGGTTACCTACATCATAATTGTAGCTGAATCTATTGTATATGCTATAGCAGTTTATGGTCCTGCTGTTGCTGAGCCATACGTTTTGTATGTGATGATTGCCCAACTGATGGCGGCGTCGATAATTATTATGTTCTTAGACGAATTAATCCAAAAAGGTTGGGGTCTTGGCAGTGGAATTAGTTTATTCATTATGGCGGGAGTTGCTCAACAAATTCTTTGGAGTCTGTTTAGCCCGTTGCCTGCTGGTGATGGGGGAATGATTGGTATTATTCCGTATATTGGCCAATCCATAATGAATGGTGATGTTTCAAATATCTTATTCCGTGCGAATCAACTCCCGAGTATCTTTGGGTTGTGTCTTACTGCAGGAATATTGTTAATACTTGTATTTACACAGGGTATGAAAATTGAGATTCCAATTGTCTCTACAAAATATAGAGGATTCTCTGCCGTTTATCCTATAAAATTGATGTATGTCTCTAACATTCCTGTAATCTTAGCATCTGCACTTACTGCTAATGCAGTTTTCATGTTCCAAATGCTGTGGGCAAACATGAACCCGCGGAACAATAATTTCTTTATGAATTTTATAGCGCAGTTTGATCCAACTAGTCCTAACACTCCAATAGGTGGAATAATCTATTACATTACTCCTCCACGAGGTTTGGATGTTGCAGCTTTGGATCCAATGCGTGCAGTAGGATATATCATATTTATGATTGCAATTGTAGTTGTATTTGGTAAATTATGGGTAGAGCTTGGAGGATTATCGCCAAAGAGTGCAGCTCAGAACTTACTTGATGCAGATGTTCAAATTCCTGGATTTAGAAGATCAAACAAACCAGTTGAAGCATTACTGAACAAGTACATTCCATCAGTTACAATAATTGGCTCTATGATTTTGGGTCTCTTGGCTGGAGTATCTGATGTTCTTGGTGTATTTGGTTCTGGAATTGGAATTTTACTTATGGTAGATATTCTCATCAACTATTATACACAGTTAGTGAGAGAACAAGTCGAAGTCGTCATGCCGCGGTTGGGTGCTTTACTTGGAAGAAAATCGTAGAATCATAATGACTGGAATACCAGGTGTTGGAAAAACAACCCTGTTATCCAAAATAGTTGAAGCCCTAAAAAGTCATAACAAAAGTGTCAGTGTAATGAGTTTTGGAACTTTGATGTTTGAAATTGCCAAGAAAAATGGTTTAACCGATAGGGATGAACTAAGAAATTTACCTGTAAAAGAGCAACAAAATCTCCAAAGACTTGCTGCCGAGCAAATTGCTACACAAAATGATCAAATTGTGATTATTGATACTCATGCATTTATTAATTCTCCAGAAGGATACTATCCAGGATTGCCAGAACATGTTTTAAAAATTATCAAACCAACAAACTTTGTCTCCATTTCTGCAAAACCAGAAGAAATCTACAATAGGCGAATGAAAGATGATACCCGAAATAGAGATAAAATTACTTTAATCAACATAAAGAAAGAATTAGAATATCAATCAGGCATGATTTCTGCATGTGCCGTAATTACTGGCTCTCCTGTAAGACATATTCTCAATGACGAGGGAAAGATTGATGAAGCAGTACATAAAATCATTAATTCAATAGGACTTTAAAATGGATTTCTACTTTATTCTACTCTTCATTCACGATTCTCTTGGTCAAGAGGGTCGAATGAATTTAGGAAGTGATGATCCAATAATTCAAGGATTAATTCTTTCAATGTTTTGTGTATCTGGGTTTGGAATTGTACTTAATCTATTCAACGCTGGAGTTAGAAAGAAGATGGTTGATCAAACAAAACTAAGACGAATTATGAAAGAAACGCGCACATATCAAAAAGAAAGAATGAAGGCCATGCGTTCTAAAGATCAAACAAAAATAACTGAGCTAAACAAAAAATCATCATACATGAACAAAATGTCAATGGAAATGATGCAGATGAATATGAGGCCTATGATGATTACTTTTGTACCTTTAATCTTGATATTTTATCTTGTGTTGCCACAACTATTCACATATACTGTAGCAATGTCTCCAATTCCACTAAATGTAATTCCAGGAGATTTCTTTACATTAACATGCACTGCATTACAAGCAGCAGATCCAGACAGTGTTTGTTTTGGTAAAGAAAATTCCTTATATCTTTGGGCATGGTATTTTCTCTCCTCCATTGCTTTTAGTGGCATGATTATGAGACTAACAAAAACAACAATGGGTACTTGACAAAGTCCATTGTTATTTCTGGTCCTCCAGCAGTAGGCAAAACGACTGTTGCTAAAGGATTAGCAGAAGAATTTCAATTACAATATGTTAGTGGAGGTGATGTACTAAAGGAAATTGCAAAAGAACAAGGTTTTGATTCTGATGGTGATGATTGGTGGGATACTGATGACGGCATGAAGTTTCTCAGTCAACGTGAACAAAATTCTGAATTTGACAAAAAACTGGATAAAAAATTAATTGAACTATACAATCAAGGTGGAATGGTAATCACAAGTTACACTTTACCATGGCTGATCAAAGATGGCATCAAAATTTGGTTAGAGGGTTCACATACAAGTAGTACCAAGAGAATGCAATCTAGAGATAATATGAGCCCAGAAGATGCTTATAAAATTACAAAAGAGCGATTTGATAAGAATAAAGCGTTGTACAAAAAATTGTACAACTTTGATTTTAGTGATGATACATCTGTATTTGATTTAATAATAAATACAGATGATCTTTCAGCTCAGCAGGTAATAGATGTCGCAAAAGAAACTGTGAGAAAATTACTATGACTCTTAAACAACTTGAAAATCTTGTTGAAATTGATCAAGACATTACAGATGATGCTTATGGAACATATTATGATAAAAGAACGATTGAGCAATTACTAAATTATGGAATTATTCTATTGGATAAACCGCCAGGTCCAACAAGTCACGAAACTGTAGCTTGGACCAAACGCATTTTGAAACTACCAAAGATTGGTCACAGTGGAACCCTTGATCCTCAAGTTTCAGGAGTTCTGCCTTTAGGACTTGGAGAAGCTACTAAAGCATTGGGAGTCTTACTTTATGGTCCAAAAGAGTATCATGCATTAGGGAGAATTCATTCTCTTCCATCTAAAGAAAAACTTGAAGAAACAATTGATTTGTTTAGAGGAGAAATTTTTCAAAAACCACCTCAACGCTCAGCTGTTGTTAGACAAACTAGAACTAGAACTATCTATGAATTTGAAATCTTAGAACAAAAAGAACGATTACTCTTAACCCGAATTGTATGTGAATCTGGAACCTATATCCGAAAACTATACTATGATTTGGGAGAAATTCTTGGACCCGGAGCTACAATGATTGAGCTTAGACGAACCAGAGTAAACCAATTTCGTGAGACTGATGGTTTAGTAACTCTTCATAAACTTGCAAATGCATTTGCAATTTGGGAAGAGACAAAAGATGCCAGCAAACTAATGAAAATGATCAAGCCTGTTGAATATGCATTCAGTGAATTAAAGTCGGTAGTAATTCGTGATTCTGCAGTTGATGCAATGTGTCATGGTGCACAACTTGCAATACCTGGTATTTTACAAATTTCTCCAAATCTCAGGAAAGGGGATATTGTTGCAATTTATACGCAAAAAAGCGAGGCTGTTGCTTTAGCAGAGTCAACAATGTCAGAAGAAGAGATTCGTGATGCTACAAAGGGATATGCATTTCAAACAAAGAGAATCATTATGGCTCCAAACACCTATCCAAAAAAGTGGAGAACCAAATCAACTCCTCCAAAGGATTAAAAAATCAAGAAATTATTTTAAAAGAATTGTTAGCAAAAAGTCTTATACTCTTTATTGGTGTTGGTTTGATTTCTGGACTTGTATTGGGTGTTTATCTATTTGATATTAAAAATACTAGTCAACTAGTTTATGTTGAAGGATCTTCAATTTCTATAGTTACAGAAAAATCTGATTTTAAAAAAGGTGAAGAGATAAAAATTTGGATTGTAAATTCTGGAACTACGCCATTGATTTTTTCTGATGCATCATACGGTCTTAGAATTACTGGGCTATCTGGGATGTTGATGTATTCACCAGTTGCTGCACAAGTTGTTTCTCAGTTAGAACCCGGCGATGAAATTGAGTTTTCATGGGATCAAATAAAAAATAACAATAATGCAATTTTAGAAGGCCTTTACAAAATATCTGCAAAAGGTGTAGACAAACAAGGAAATGAAGTAAAGAGATCAACCACTGTAACAATTTGGAAATAGCTTTTCAATTTATCAGTCACACAATATATAATCAAATCTTGCCGAATAATTTTGTCGTTAGACTTGTGCCGGGGTCGCCTAGCCTGGTAGGGCGCGCGCCTGGAAATAATTTACCATAAAGCGCGTTCTCGCAAGGGAACGGGAGTTCGAATCTCCCTCCCGGCGTTATTCAATTAGTATAAATCTCCGCCAC
>JADFLN010000156.1 GCA_022564385.1 Nitrososphaerota archaeon
GATTTGATCATTTTGATCAGATCCTCATTTTGTATGCGTAACTGGAGGCCCATGAATCACTAAATGGCACAATACCATACTTCATCACAAGCGCCGCCTAATGCGTTACGTATGCAGAAGTTGAAGACTGTGGAAAGCATATAAACCATGCGTGAAATTATGCCTGATCGATAAAAAATATTTGATGTGTGGAGGTTTTTAATAGTTAAAATTGCAGATTGTGTTTTGAAAGGTACTTTTGAAAAATTATAATTCGGAATACAGAAAGAAAACAAGAACATCTGCAAAGATATTTGCAAGGTCTTTAAAACTTCATGTACATGGAGTAAGTCATAACATAAGATTTTATGAACCATATCCATTTGTTGTAAAATCATCTAGAGGTAAAAATCTCGTGGATGTTGATAACAACAAGTATACGGATTATTGGATGGGGCATTGGAGTTTGATATTAGGACATGGTCCAAAAAATGTCAAAGAATCTTTGAAAAAACAGATCGATAAAAGCTGGATGTATGGGACTGTAAATGAGCAGACAATAAAACTATCAGAATTAATTTCAAAAGCAGTTCCAGTTGCAGAGAAGATACGTTATGTAACATCAGGGACTGAAGCTACAATGTATGCAGTAAGACTAGCACGTTCTGTAACTGGTCGAAAAATAATTGCAAAGATTGATGGTGGATGGCATGGATACACATCAGATTTACTAAAATCAGTAAACTGGCCATTTACAGAATCAGAAAGTAGTGGAATAACTAATGAAGAAGAAATTATTTCAATCCCTTACAATAATTTGGAAGGCTCTTTAAAGATTTTGAAAAAATATGCAAAGAATCTAGCAGGAGTTATCATTGAACCGGTTTTAGGTGGAGGTGGATGTATTCCAGCATCCAAGGAATATCTCAAAGGAATTCAAGAATTTATTCACAAAAACAAATCTCTGTTTATTTTAGATGAAATAGTCACAGGTTTCAGATTCAGATATGGATGTCTTTATCCAACTATGAAACTTGATCCGGACATTGTAACTCTAGGAAAAATTGTAGGGGGAGGAATGGCAATTGGTGTCATGTGTGGTAAAAAAGAGATTATGGAATATGCAGATACTGCGAGAAAGAAAAAATCAGAGCGCTCATATGTAGGAGGAGGAACATTTTCTGCAAATCCTGTATCAATGGTATCAGGATATGCAATGCTTAGTCACCTAAAATCAAAAAAATCAGTTTATTCAAAAATTAACTCACTTGGGGAATTTGCCAGAAAAGAGATTAGGAATGTATTTGATGGAAAAGTAGTGGTCACTGGAAAGGGTTCATTGTTTATGACTCACTTTCTAAAAGATGGGATAACTGAAATTACAAATGCAGTCCAAGCGGCAAGATGTGATGGTGTAATGCTTGCAAAATATCATTTCAAGATGATTGCAAATAATGGAATCTTCTTTTTGCCTGGTAAACTAGGTGCAATATCTGATACACATAGTAAAGATGATATCAAAAAGATTGTTTTGGCATCTGAAGATTTTTAGAATTTATTTTTGAGCAATCCAGTATAGGCAATTCACAAGAACATATCTTAAAGAAAACATACATAGTGAAAACTAAATCACATACAAAATGAGTTTAGACATCATGAATCATTTGGAGAAATCATATTTTTCCAAGAAATTAGTTTGTTAAAGATATCCACATAATTTTCAGATGTTATAGAAATATGAACATGTGCAAAAAGTTCTCCAAATTGGGCTTCAAAGACCATAGTACATTCATTTTTAAAAAGAGGTACTGAAACTCCAATTTTTTTTAGAGAATTAAATTCAAATTTTTCAACTTGTACAATTTTATCTTTTACTATAATTTGCTTTTTTTCTGAATTTTTGTTAATAAGATCATCTAACTGTTTTTTTGTGAAATCATCCCAAATTGGTGTGTCATGAGGCCACCTGTGAACATGTACTTTATCAGCTAAATACTTAATCTCGTCATTAGGCAATAAACAGATTCTTTTTTGATTAAAATTAAGCGTATCTTTGAATATTGAGATTCAATTTTTATAAAATAAACAAATATAGAAAAGTATGGAAAAGAAAAAAGAGGGAAAGGAAGACTACGCAACTGATGATCCTACAGATACTTCAGCAAAAGAGCAAGAAGATATGGTAAAAG
>JADFLN010000006.1 GCA_022564385.1 Nitrososphaerota archaeon
TGCAATCCTACAAATTCAGGTAGCTCACATTCTGGATCCGTGTTTTTAATTCTCTCAACTAGTTTTTGGGTATTCGATTCATCTTGTATTTCTATGATAAAATTTTCAAGACTTGGGTTAATAGAAAATATCTCCAACATAATATCAGCAATTACCAATGAAAAGACTCTGTCTTTTTCAACAATGCTTACACGATCGTCAGTCATAGGGCCACAGAAAGAAAGAACGGACACACAGATTAAAATTTTGTACAAACTTGCAACCGAAGGAGACAGATCAATATCAAAATTATCAAAAAAACCACTTAACAGATATCGTACAAGTTTTGTGAAATCTATCAAGGTATTAGAAAAACTAGAGATGGTTAAACCTAGTTTGAAAGGGAAAAGACCAAAAGGAATGGAGGCACCTTATAAAATTACTGACAAAGGAATTGAAGTGTTATCCCGTAATCAGAGAATAACACTTGAACAATTTTGGGAGATATCGTTTTGTATTTTTGATAAAAAAAGAAATTCCAAAATTACATTTGAAGAATTCTCAACAAATTATAAAAAAAGTGTAAGAAAATATAATCCAAAACTTTCCATATTTGGTTGGGGAATAGTTTTTGAACATTTTGATTTATTATGTGGAATGTTTATTGAAAGTGAAGAACAGATTGAAATTTTGAAATTTTTAGCTAATAGAAAAAATACAACATGTAAGATCTTGACTCAACATCTTAAAAAAAAATATCCATCAATATACAAAAATATATTAGAACATAAATTCATACGTTTAATACAGGACAAATTAATTTTTGAAATAAGAAATTCATCAAATTTCAGTTTTAGGATTATTGCTTTGATAAAATACTATAGAAAATGTTTAGACGGAGTTTCTGATGGAGATGAACATAAAAGAATAGGAAAAGAAGTTACAGAAATTAAGCATACTATGAGTTATGACCGGTTATTATTAAACAGTATAAACATGCTAGTTATTACATAGTTACCAAGTTCTCTAAATATATAACATATTAGAAAAATAGTTGTCACAAAACGAAAATGGGTTATTAAAATACATACCAGGTGCACATACACTACAAATACAAAAAAATTCTAGCCTACCTCTAGAAGGATTTGCAGAAAATGTTCTAGGAAGTATTCAAGAATATGCTGAAAATGCTAAAAGTGATGTTGAAAAAGGAAATAATTTTCTTCAGTGGGTACTAACAAGAGTTTTTGAGGCTACTGAAGATGATGCAGCAGATGCAATTGTTGACGGAGCAAACGATCTTGGAATTGATGCCTATCTTCCAGTAGATTTTTCAGAAAATACAATCAGATTATTCCAATCAAAATATGGTACATCACATTCACTAGAAGCAATTGCCAAATTCAAAGAAGATGTAAAACGATTACTTAAAAAAGATGTTACAAAAATGAGGCCTGAACTAGCTCAACTTGTCACAAAAATTAAAGAAAAAAATCTCAAGATAAAATGTTGTTATGTTACAGATCAGAATGTAGAATATGAAGATGAATTTGTTGAAATTATAGATGGGAAAGAAATAATTCAAAAATTATGGGATAGAATTAAAAAACCTGCAGCAGGCAAAAAATCCTCAATTAAACTGGAAAGAATGCTTAAACATGAAAACACCATATTGGGAATTTTGAAGTTACGAGAACTTACTGAATTTGTAAATAAAAATAAAGATTATGTCTTTGAATCAAATATCAGACAATGGTTGCAATTCAAAACTACAGTCAATAAAGGATTACGTGAAACATTACAAAATAATCCAAACAAATTCTTCTATTATAATAATGGAATTACTATTGTGGTTAGTGACTTTATAGAATTAGGAGATAATTTGATTGAGCTTCATGCTCCACAAATTGTTAATGGTGCACAAACATCAAACTCTATTCTGGATCATTCAAAGAGAACAAAAAATATGGAAGGTTCCATGACAGTTACAATTATCAAAGCAGATGATGAACAGGAACAAAATAACATTACAAAGTATAGAAATTCTCAAAATTCAGTAAGAGGAAAAGATTTGGTTTCACTAATGGATTTTCATAAATCAATTAAATCACAATTAAAAAATTGTGGGTACTTTTATGAAATTCAAGCAGGTTCTTTTGATACAAAATCAAAATCAAAACAGTGTGAATATGAAGGAGATGTAACATACAACAACTATCTTCCAGAAAACCATAAGAAAGTAATTGTTGCAAAAGATGCAATTCAGTCTCTGGTTGCAGGAATTGAACAAAGACCAACTGAAGCATACAGTTCGCCAGCGCAGTTTCTTCCAAGAGGGAGTAAATATGATGATATCTTCAATGAAAATCTAAAAGATGATTACAGAATTTTACTATATCCATATCTTGTCAAAGAATTTGCAAAAAAATCATTAAAGTATGGAAAACAAGGAGGTCATAAAACAAAAAGATACGCGACATTATTTTTTGTGGCAATCTATTTTCGAATACTCCATAAAAAAATTCTCGAATCAAAAGGAGATTTTAAAGAGGATATAAGAAAATTAGAGCCTATTTTTCGTAGTTTCAAACTTAATTCCAGAATTTTAAAACTTACAGATGTAATTGTGACTAAATTTCTTGAAGATACTGTGGTAGACGATGAAATTGAATTGGCTAATACAAAACATAATTTCTTCTCTCAACATGTTTGGAATAATACAATGCTTCGTGTAATTGATAAGAAAATTAGACAAGAAGAAGATGAAATTATAGCATTAAAAAGATTAACAAACAGTTTATTTTAAATTCAAAAGGTAGAAGTCCAACCAAGTAAAAATCTTGCAGGAGGTTTACATTGGTCAGACACCTACCTAAATTTAATACAAATATGTGATATTTAACATAATTTTTAGAGCAGATTTATTCTAGAATGTTTTTTATACTAATTAAAAATAGGAAGGACGCTTTGAAACCAAAAGATAAATGTGCAATTTGTAGTGAAAAAATCCAATTTCGTTACAAGTCTATGGAAGAATGGAAAATAAATGGTTCATTATGTGGAAAATGCTATTCAAAAAAAATTGCTGAACACTATCCAGGAGAACATGTCAGGGTAAACAAACATTTGGATTAGTTTTTTTCTGATTTTGAATATTTATTAATATTGAAACAATTCCATGTAAGAGGATCATCTTTTACATCTTTTTCTGTTAAAAATACAATATCAGTAATTGTTTTTTTTCTTTTCAGTAAATTTACTTGAAAACTAGAAAATTTTTTACAATCACAGCTGTTATACAAACATACATCATTATCACCTTCATCATGATCTCTAGCTTCATGACTGCAATTACACATAGCGTTCTTTTTTACACCATCTAGCGATTTTTTGACATATACTCCTAATCGAAGATATGCTTCTCCTCCATGACCTTTCTTAAATCGCTCATAATTTTCAGATTTGTGTAATACTTTAAAAAAAGATAGATTAGTATCAGGTTTTTGAGAATCTGAGCCCATGATAAACCAATATTTGTCACCAGTTTCTACAAATCGGATTTTTATTGATGGATCTACCCACCAATGAATAGTATCATGCCAAAGGGATGCTGATTGTTTTCGGTCTGTAAGTAAAGGAATAACATTCATTCTAAGGTCATAGTATCTATAGGCAACCCCCATAAAGTCATCAAACCATGGAATGGTATATTGAGAAGACATAAAAAAAAACAGGCTAAAGCATATTTATCTGATCTGAATTAATGGTAATACCCTTATAGTTGAATTTTTTATTAAATTATGATGGTTTCTTATAGAACTAGTATGCAAATTGTTGCAGATTTACTGACTGTTACTAAACAGTCAGGACAAGAAGGCATTAAAACAACATCTCTACTAACAAAGGCAAATTTATCACATTCTAGATTGTCTAAATTTGTAGAGAATTTAACCGGTGCAGGTCTAATTAATAAAATTGAATTTGATGGAAGAAATACTTTTGTAATTACTACAAAAGGTAGACAATATTTGGACTCGTATGTAAAATTCTCTAGTATTGCAGAATCATTTGGATTAGAGCTTTAGAATCTATTTTCTAGCTCTTCTTTTTGCATTTGCTTTTTGTCGTTCCTTTCTTTCTTGGTAAGAACTATAGAGAACAATGATAATAATTCCTGCAATGGAAAGATAAAATAACCCGATATATGGTTGCTCTCGAATTTCTCCTGTAGAGGGTTCAACAAATGCAATAGGAATTGTAACAATCATGAAGATTAAGATTACTAGAAGATACTTGTCCACAAATTGTAAGATTTACAAAACCATATATCTTTTTGATTTTACAAAGTGATAATAGAAAAATTATGGCAAAAATGCTTGAAATTGTAGGATTAGTTCTGGTGGCAATAATGACATTGGGTTTTGTTGGTGTATTCCAACCAACCATTAGACCTGGAACATCTCTATTATTTTGGGGATGTGCAGGGGCTACTCTTATGATACTCATATATAGAAAAATGAAAAGAAAACAAGAAGAGAGAAAAAGTTAGAAATATTTTAAAATTTGTTATGAAGTGATAAAACATTAGTCAATCGACAGATCTATAAAGGAGAATTCTACGTAAAGTATGAGGGGAATATGACAGAACAAATTAAGCAATGGTGGATAGGTTTAGGAGAAGAGTTAGAAATAGACATTGAAACCTTTGTAAAATAAGCTCTTAATAATTTTCTAGACAATTTTAAAAATTTTACAAGATAAAGCCTCGGACGGGGTACGAACCCGCGACCTAACGCTTACGAGGCGTTCGCTCTACCAGGCTGAGCTACCAAGGCACGTTTGGATAAATCCATCAGAGTTAATAAAAAGTCTTTCCGAGTTGATTAATTGAAGAAAACAATTTCTGGAATTAGAGGAATATTTGGAGAAGATCTTAACCTAAAAGATGTATTAGAATTTTGTAATAATTTTTCATCGTTAATCAAATCACAAAAATGTGTTATTGGAAAAGATACTAGACCTTCAGGTTTCATGATGAAAGATACTGCAAGTGCTGCATTAATGAAAAATGGAATTGATGTGTTTAATTTAGAAACAGTACCAACTCCAGTGGTTTTTAGAGAAGCAAGAAAGTATGGTGCTGGAATAGTAATTTCTTCATCTCACAATCCAATAAATTGGAATGGGATGAAATTCATTATTGATGGAAGAGGCATTAATGAAGAAGAATTACCACAAATCATTGAACATCAAAAAATTTTAAAATCAGAAATTGGAACTGAAGAGAACATATCATCATCATATATCGACGATATAGAAAAAATCATAGGAAATATCGAAAATAAACCAGATGTGGTAGTGGATATTGGAGGAGGCGCTGCTAGGGGTTTTGCACCAGACTTGTTAAAAAAGATAGGATGTAAAGTAGAAGTAATTAATGAAGAACTTTCAGGATGCTCTAGAGGTCCGGATCCTACATCGGATGAATTATCAGAATTAATTTCAGCATCAAGTAAAAAAGAAATTGGATTTGCGTTTGACTTGGATGCAGATCGTTTAGTTGTAGTTATAAAAGGAAAGAAGCAAATTCCAGATGTAACACTAGGATTAGGTGTTGCAAAATCGCTTGAACTAGGATACAAAAAATTTGTTTTAAGTATTGATACAAGTATTTCAATTGAAAAATTCATTATTGAGAAAGGCGGTACCGTTCAAAGATCAAAAGTAGGAGAAGCAAATGTCATAGATCTCATGTTAAAAACTAATGCTCAAGCAGGAGGAGAAGGAAGTAGTGGAGGTTTTATTTTACCAGAGTTCAATTACTGTAGAGATGGAATTCTTACCAGTGGTTTGATTTCTTCGATGTTAGGAAATCCAAAATTTGATGAAATTTTGAACTACATGGAAAGGTATTATCAAATAAGAAAGAAAACGGAAGTTGATTCGAATTTTCATGACAAAGTAATTGAAAAAGTAAATTCTAAATTTTCAAAAGAATATTCAGAAATCAACACATTAGACGGAATTAAAGGAACCATTGATGAGGATAGTTGGGTTTTAATTAGAAAATCAAACACTGAAAATATCATAAGGGTTTCAGCAGAATCAAATGATGAAGAAAAATGTAAAAAAATTATTAAAGATACATTAGAACTAGTAGAGCAAAGCTATGAACAAGTTAGATGAATCATCAATAATTAAAATTTTTCAGAGTAAATTAGGAAATAAGGGATTTATTTCTGAAGATGTGGAAATTTTTAATTTGGGTAAAACCAAAATCGCAGTTAAAACAGATACTCTTGTAGAAAGTACTGACATTCCATCTAAAATGAAATTAACAGATGCAGCAAGAAAAAGTATTGTTGCATGTGTAAGTGATTTTGCTGCAAAAGGTATCAAGCCTCAATATGGAATTATTTCTGTAAATCTGCCAAAGACTATTTCACGCTCAAAAATTGATGAAATTGCAGAAGGTTTCAAAAAAGCATGTGATGAATACGGTATTTCAATTTTAGGTGGTGATACAAATGCAGGCAAAGAAATTGTGTTCAATGTCTGTATTTTTGGAAAAACTGATAAAATAGTTAGCAGAAAAGGATCTAAAAAAGGAGATTTAATATTTGTGACAGGTCCATTTGGCTATACTTCTGCAGGATTGAATATGCTACTTGGAAAGAAAATGGGAAAAGAGAAATTTATTAAAAAATCTATCAAATCAATAGTAAAACCAAAACCAAAACTCAATTTTGGAATAAAAAATAAAAAGTATTTTTCGTCATCAATGGATTCTAGTGATGGATTATCTACAACGTTAAATGAAATGTCAAAACAAAGTAAAAAAAAATTCATCATCAACAATATTCCTTTAATGAAAGATATTCAATATTATGCAAAATCTCAAAAATTTGATTTAAACACATTAATTTTTCATGGAGGAGAAGAATATGAATTTGTTTTTACAATATCCCCTAAACATAGACAAATAATTAAAAAAAATGCAAAATTACGTAAAACACCAATTATCGAAATTGGATATGTTACATCAGGTAAAGGAGTTTTTGTTCAAGAAGACAATAGATACGTTCGGTTGAAAGATTTAGGATGGAACCATTTTAAATAATTATTCGCCATAAGAAAAATTTCGATCCACATTATTTATTATACTAAATATAGAATCAGCAGGAAGAATGGAAACACATTCTTTAATCCATTTTTCATCCAGATACATCAATCGTTTCATATCACTCTCAAGAAGTTCATCAGGATTTGAAGTAGGATAAAGTGTATGAATTTTGTATCCTTCATTAGCAATTTGTTGACATTTTTGTTCCAGAGGTGACAAAATCATATCATTGATTGGAGTTAGAGATTGGAATAATACAGATCCGACCAAAGCAGTTACAATAACAATTCCAATAACTAATAAAAAAATTGATGTCAATAAAAGAATCCAGTTAATCACAGTATATGAATAATCATCAATGTCATGTCAAGCAAATTAAGGCAAGATTTGAAAATCAATGTTTTTTAAACCCTTTAAGATGTGTTAGTCATTGTCAGAAATAGAGGCTAAAGTAGAGGAAGTAGTAGTAAAAAAGACAGAAACGCCAGTTAAGGAAGTGAAAACAGAGGCTAAAGTAGAAACAAAATCTCAACCAGAGGTAAAAAAAGAAGGTCCTGAAAAATGGGGAATTGTCCATATTTACAGTAGTTACAATAATACAATTATTCACTTAACTGATCTCACTGGTGGGGAAACAATCTCTATGAGTTCTGGTGGAATACATGTTAATGCTGACAGATATGAATCATCACCATTTGCTGCCATGAAAGCTGCAAATGCAGTAGTTGAATCGGCAAGAAACAAGGGAATCATTGGATTCCATATCAGGGTTCGCGCAGTAGGTGGAGTTGGATCTAGAGTACCTGGTCCAGGTGCACAAGCAGCCATTAGAGCATTAGCAAGAGGTGGATTCAAGATTGGAAGAATTGATGATGTAACACCTATTCCTCATGATACCACTAGAAAGAAAGGTGGAAAACGAGGAAGAAGAGTTTAATCAACTATCTTTATTCTCACATCACAATTTTTAGTATTCAAATAATCAGTAATAAATAGCGCAAATTTTTGGGATTGATCATTTTTTCTATATTTTTCTAGCATATCAGAAAATTTTTTTTCTATACCATTTTGTAAATTGGGTTTAAAAGATAATGTAAAAAATGTCCAGCCAAACTTTGATGAAGGTTCACCAAGATCATATCCATTATAACCGCCTACAAGACTTTCCAAATGTGAAAGTGCAATTTTTATTGATAATAAATCATCAGCATAGTTTTTTGTTCCAACTTCTAAAACTATATTCATTATTTATCAACAGATGATTTATCACGAAGTTTGTCACTTAACGATACAAATTTCCCATCTTGTTCAATGTGGATTTTTGTTTCCATCCTAACACTTAGTCCTACTGATCTAAATAATGCCAATAATTTTCCACCATCTAAAATTTCACTAATTTCACCAGTTTTAATCAATTCAGATAATTTTTCTATAATAATTTTAGCTTCGTTAGGAAATTGAGATTCTGCATTTTCTAAAACTTCTAATCCTCTAAATCCCAATCTATTGACTAGTAAATCTCGTGGATTTTCAAGCGGCTTTTCTTTGACAAGTTCTTGAGTTTTTTCAATTTCTTGTTGTGTAGCGATATTTTTTTGCATTTCAGCAAGTCTTTTTGCCTTTAGTCTTTCAAGTTCGGTATCTTCTTCGCTCAACCCTTAATCACACCAATAGGCACTAATTTTGCAACTTTTGTGGCAATTCCCAAATTATGAGACACATTAACTACTGCATCAACATCTTTGTATGCTTGAGGAGTTTCTTCCACAATTCCATCTCGTGTTAATGCCTTGATAAATATGCCCTTATCATTAAGAGACTTTTTAACGTCATTTTCATTATATTTTCTCCTAGCCTTTGTTCTAGACATTGTTCGTCCAGCACCATGTGCTGTTGAACCAAAACTCAAATCCATAGAATTAGGTTGACCAAGCAAAATCCAACTTGCAGTACCCATAGAACCGGGAACCAAAACAGGTTGTCCCAAATCACGATATTTGAAAGGTATTTCATCACGATTTGCAGGAAAAGCTCTTGTTGCACCTTTTCTATGAACAACAACTTTTCTTTCTTTTCCATCAACTTTGTGTTTTTCTATTTTTGCAATGTTATGTGAAACATCATAAACTAATTTCATATCAAGATCAGATTCTGTTTGATTAAATACACGTTCAAAAGATTTTCTAGTCCAGTGAGTGATCATTTGTCTATTACTCCATGCAAAATTTAACGCTGCAAACATTGCTTTTCTGTATGACTCACCTTCTTCAGAAGTATTTGGAACACATGCAAGTTCTCTATCTGGTAAATGAATATCATATTTTGCCATTGCCTGTTCTGCAACTCGGAGATAATCACTACATACCTGATGACCAAATCCTCTAGAACCGCAATGAATTAAAACTGTAATAGTTCCTTCTTTAATTCCCATTCTGTTTGCTGCTTCTTCATCATGAATTTCTGAAACTTTCTGTACTTCAAGAAAATGATTTCCAGAGCCCAAACTTCCAAGTTGAGGAGCTCCTCTTTTTCTTGCCTTATCTGAAACTTTGTTTGGATCAGCATTTGGAATTTGACCATTCTCTTCACAAACATCAGAATCATTTGTTGAACCATACCCATGATCAATTGCCCAACTAACTCCTCTTACCAAAACTTCATCAAGTTCTGAAGGACTAAGTCTAACTGCACCTTTAGAGCCAACACCTGATGGAATAGAGCTGAAAAGATCATTAACAAGTTCTTTTAGTTTAGAGCGAACTGCTTGTTCAGTTAAATTTGTACGAAGTAATCTAACTCCACAGTTAATATCGTATCCAACACCACCAGGACTAATCATTCCTTCTTCTGCATCCATAGCTGCAACACCACCTACTGGAAAACCATATCCTTCATGACCATCAGGCAAAACAATACTTTGACCAACTATTCCAGGAATAGATGCAACATTTCGTGCCTGCATAATTGTTCTATCAGACAACATTTTTTGTAGTAATGGTTCATCAGCATAGATTCTTACAGGAACTCTCATTCCAAGATTAGAGTCAGCATCAATTTGATATTGGTTTTCTCCAATTTTTTTTGGAGTACTTGCAGACATTGATATCGGTGAAATTTTATTTCAATCCAATTTAAATCATCAGAAGAATTGTAAAGAATTTCAAATTAATTAAAATTTATTCTGAAATATGTTAGATAAAGCAACAATCACAGAAAAAGCAGATAGATTATTTGCAGAATTAAGAGTAAATTCGGATAGTGTAATTGATGAAAGAAATTTCAAACAAGATTATTTCAAAGTTTTAGAGTGGGTATTATCAGAAACAGGAATTAAGCAAAAATAATTTTTAGAATAAGACTCTATTGTGAAATTAATGAGCTAATTTATTTAGGATAAAATAAATTTTTTAGTGTGATTAGAAAAAAATTAACTAAAAAAGAAATAGAAGAACAGAAAAAACATCAAAAAGTAAGAACAAGTGCTTTAAGAGCTGCTCGAAGAAGTGGAAAAAGTATCAAAAAAGAAGGCAAAGTCAGCAAAGCCAGTGCCAAAACAAAAACACCCAGATCACAAAAGAAAATAGCTACAGTGAGAAAATCTCGTTATTAAGTAGACTATAATCTAAAAAAGAACAATTTTTTTGAGGCTAGAATATATCAAAATAACTCTATACGCACAAAATCAGAATAAAGAAGTAGATTTATTTTCTCATAAATCGAAATCAAAATGTTGGCAATTTTACCTATAGACAGTGGTCGTTATGGCACTAAAGAAATGTTAGAAATTTTCAGTGAACAAAAGAAAATCAATTATCAATTAGAGATTGAAGGTGCAGCTGCTATTTCACAAAGTGAAATAGGAATTATTCCAAAAACAGTTGGGAAAAAAATTCTCAAAGCAGCAACATCAGGAAAAATTACTGCAAAAAGAATCAAACAACTTGAAGCAAAAAGTGATCATGATACTGCAGCACTAGTTGAAGCATTAAATGAAAAATGTACAAATGATGTTAGACCATGGATTCATTATGGATTAACAAGTAACGATTTAGTGGATACAAGTAATTCTATGCAAATGCGTGATACATTAAAAATAATTGAACCAAAAGTTGCAAAGCTTGCAACAATTTTAGCACAAAGAGCAATCAAGCATGGAAAAGTTCCAGCCGTTGGTAGAACTCATGGACAACATGCAAGTATCATTTCATTTGGATTAAAATTTGCAAATTGGGCGGCAGAGATGGCAAAACATGTAGAAAGAATTGAAGAGATTAAGAAAAGAATTCTAATTTGTAAGACACTAGGTGTTGTAGGAACTGGTTCTTTAATGGGTGCAAAATCACTTGAGGTGCAAAAAAGAGTTGCAAAACGCCTAAAACTTTACCCAGTAGAAGTTGCCACTCAGATTGTTCCAAGAGAGAGATATGCAGAATATGTGTTTGAATTAGCATTGATTGGTGCAACTTTGGAAAAAATTGCAGTAGAGATTAGAAATCTACAAAGAACTGAGATTGGGGAAGTTGCAGAACAATTCAAGAAGGGGCAAATGGGTAGCAGTGCAGTTCCAGTTAAAAGAAACCCAATCAAAAGTGAGAGGATAACATCATTATCTAGAATTGTGAGAAGTCAAGTAGCTATTTCCTTTGAGAACATCCCATTATGGCATGAACGAGATCTTTCAAATTCAGCAAATGAGAGATTTGTAATCCCAACAACATCTATCCTAGTGGATGAAATGCTAGAAACCATGACTAAAATCATTTCAAACTTGATGGTAAATGAGAAAAGAATTGTAGAGAATCTATACATCACAAAAGGGCAAATCTTTGCAGAATTTGTTTTAGAGGCGCTAATCAAAAAAGGTGTTCCAAGATTTGTAGCCTACAAAGATGTTCAAAGAGTTGCATTTTTAGCAAATGATAAGGGAATTCAATACATGGATGCAATCAAAAACGATAAAGCATTTTCTTCAAAGTTAACCAATAAAGAAATTGAATCCATTTTTTCACCAAATAAGCATCTTGGTGCATCACCTATGATAATTAGTAATGTAAAGAAATCAGTTCAAAAGACAGTTAAAAAATTTATCTAGTTTTTAGTAATGCCTTGTGAATTTTAGAACCATATTGTAGTGCTTTTTTTCTTTTTGTACAAGAAATTTCTGGAACACTAACCTGACTAGCTAATTTTCTTATGATATGTTTACGATACAAATCCTCTGAATCATGAATTTTCTCAGACAAAGGAATAGTTTTGGCATAATCTATAAATTTTGAAGATAGAAATGGTTGGATGATTTTTACATCAAATTCTGATGCAATTAGATTCACAGCCTTCATCATTTTTAGTTCGTTATCTAATTTAGAGATCATAACTTCATGAATTTTAGATTCTCCTTCAGAAAATGCTTCTCGATATACATTGTAACCACAAAATAATTCATCTATTCCATTTGCAGTGATTACTGTATCAAGATCTAAACTTTTTGCTAGTTGAGAAACATAATGAAATGCAATACAATTTTCATTCCATGATAGATTTTCAGTGTTTATTATTTGTTGAATTTTTAATGAAATTTCAGGAAATGTTTCTGAATCAATTTCTAGAATATGATGAGAATAATTTAATTGTTCATTGACTTCTTTTGCAAATAAAATATCATGAGATTCTACAAATCCAATTGTCAACAATGTAATATCATAATCCATATCTGAGCAAATTTTTGAGATTAACGTACTATCAACACCTCCAGAAAAGGCAATTCCAATTTTTTTTTCTTTTACAGTTTCAGAAATTGAATTTTTAATGTTCTCAAGTAATTCTTTTTCCATCTGCCC
This sequence comes from Nitrososphaerota archaeon, assembly GCA_022564385.1. Taxonomy (GTDB): domain Archaea; phylum Thermoproteota; class Nitrososphaeria; order Nitrososphaerales; family Nitrosopumilaceae; genus Nitrosopumilus. The sequence goes on from JADFLN010000006.1 coordinate 12,940, forward strand.
CATTATAGATTCCATTAGAATGATAAGAAATCAAATCCTTTAACTATTAATTTAGCGTTCTATGTGAAAAGGCATGATAAAATTATCACAGACAGACATCGATGAAGAACTAAAGAGTCTATCTGGATGGAGTGTTGTAAATGAGAAACTTCACAAAGAATTTCAATTTGATAGTTTTAACCAGGCATTCGGGTTTATGACTAGAGCAGCCATGGAAATTGAGAAAATGAATCATCATCCAGAATGGTTTAACGTATACAACAAAATCACCATAGAATTAACTACTCATGATGCAGGAGGCATTACAAAAAATGATGTCAACTTGGCTAAAATTCTAAATTCTTTAGCATAATTCAAAAAAATGGATTTTCAGGCATAATCATTACAGAATTTATATTATATCCAAAGTCAGATGACTTCACATGGCTTCAAGTCCTACAATTCTAGATTCTGACTTTAGATATATCGATAAAAAGGGAAATTTGCTTAGAACAAGAACTGAACTAACAGTAGCACAAATGCTCACTTTTCTTGATGAAGAATACCAATACGATCACAAACTCACATTAAAAAATGGAAATGAGGTTACAATTGATTTTAAAACAAAGAAAGGATTGATTGAAGTAATTGATAATGACCAAGACATTGAAAAATACAAACAAATCAAAGAAGATTTTCCTCAAGACAAAATTATGGCAATTGGACATGCAAAATATGTTGCACAAATTAAAGAATTACAGGATTTAGTATTTTATGACAAGTCACCACAGACAGGTTCTATATTTTTAGAAGACGGATCATTTTCATTTGATTATGCTCACATACTTCCATTAGTTGAAAAATGTTCTATCTTACATGGACATACATCTTCTGTAATGGTAGAGCTTGTAGGACAAATGAAAGATAATTTACTTTTAGATTTTGGTGTTGCTAAAAAAATTATCAAAGAAGTTGTTAACGTATTTGATCATAAATTTTTCATTAATAGAAAATATCTAAAGAGTGAAGATGATTCACATTATAAAATTCAATTTGATGGTCCTAAAGGAACGTTTGAATTACAAGTTCCAAAAAATACTACTTATCTTTTAGAAGGTGAGGCAACTGTAGAAAATCTTTCAAGTGAAATAATCAAATTATTAGCACCAAAAATGCCATCAAATGTAGAAGCAGTAGGAGTTTACATCTATGAAGGTTACAATAAAGGTTCTCACATTATTTCAAAAATTTCAAGATAGTTAAGAAATGGAACCTAAAATATCAGAAAAAGCATGGAATCCAGAATTAGAAAAAAAGATACTAAAAAAATGGGAAGATGATAAAATTTATGATTTTACACCACAAGATGATAACTTTACCATAGATACTCCTCCACCATATCCATCAGGCAGACCATGGCATATTGGGGCAGCAGCACATTATGCACAAATTGATATGATTGCCAGAACAGCAAGAATGGCTGGAAAAAATGTCTATTTCCCTATAGGAATTGATAGAAATGGACTTCCAGTAGAACTGTACACTGAAAAAAAATACAAAATTAGAATGAGGGAGACAGATAGAGATGAATTTCTGAAGTTATGTAGAGAAGCACTAGATGATTTAGAAGATGAAATGATTCTCATTATGAAAAATATTGGAATAAGTGGAGACTTTACAAACTACTACAGAACTGATTCAGAAGAATACAGAACACTTACACAATCAACATTCATTGAATTATGGAAAAAAGGTCAAGTGTATCAAGCTAACAGACCTAACAACTATGATTGGGTATCAGGAACAACTATTGCAGATGCAGAAATCATATACGAAGATTTACCAACTAAATTAGTTTATATGAAATTTAAAATAAAGGATACAAACAAGGAAATAATTATTGCAAGTACAAGACCTGAGTTAGTTTGTGCATGTAAAACAATTATTGTAAATCCAAAAGATGAAAGATATACACAATATATTGGAAAAAAAATAATTGTTCCAATTACTAATGCAGAAGTTGAATTAAGAACACATCATTCTGCCAAACAAGAGTTTGGATCAGGGGCAGTAATGATATGTAGTTATGGTGATCAAAATGATGTTGCATTGTTTAGAGAATTACAATTAGAAGAGATTATTGCAATTGGTCTAGATGGAAGGATGACAGAAGTTGCAGGAGAATATGCAGGACTAAAACCAAAACAAGCAAGAACAAAAATCATTGAAGACATGAAAACAAAAGGATTTGTAGAAAAAATTGAAGACATTATACACAGAACACCTCTTTCTGAAAGAAGTAAAATTCCAATTGAAATAATTCCAATGGAAGAATACTACCTAAAACAAAAAGAATCAGTTGAAAAAATGAAAGCTCTTGGGGATGAGATTACATTTCACCCCACAATGCACAAACAAATTTTGATGAATTGGATTGAATCCATCAATATTGATTGGCCAATTTCAAGGAGAAGATATTATGGTACTGAAATCCCAATTTGGTATTGTAAAAAATGCTCAGAACCATATGTTCCTGAGCCTGGAAAGTACTACAGACCATGGAAAGAGGATTGCCCAATTAGTCAATGTCCAAAATGTCAATCTACTGAATTTGTTGGAGAAGAACGAACTTTTGACACATGGATGGATTCTAGTATATCACCACTCTTTGTAAGCAAATTCGGAAAAGATGAAGAATTTTTCAACAAGGTATATCCGGCTTCAATCAGACCTCAAGCAAAAGATATTGTTAGAACTTGGTTATACTATACACTTCTAAGATGTGAACAACTTACTGGAAAGAAACCATGGTCTGAAGCTTGGATAATGGGATATGGACTTGATGAAAAAGGAATGAAGATGAGTAAAAGTAAAGGAAATGCAATTGATCCTTTACCAATTATTGAAAAATTAGGTGCTGATACTTTTAGGTTCTGGAGTGCAAGTGAAATTAATCACGGATATGACTTCAGATGCAACGAACAAAAAATAGAATCAACTAAAAAATTCCTAAGTAAATTATGGAATGTATCAAGATTTTTGTCTAGTTTCTCAGTAATAAAATCTGCTACCACAAACGCATCAGATAAATGGATTTTATCGGAATTAGATAATCTTGTAAAAGAATGTAAGAAAGGTTATGATGAATACAATTTCTTTATTCCTGCAATAGCAATTAGGGAATTTACATGGAATTTGTTTGCAGCACATTACATTGAAATGGTAAAAGTAAGAGCTTATGGGATTGATTTTTCAAATGAAGAAAGAGATGGTGCAATATTTACATTACATAAAGTATTATCAACAATTTTAAAATTATTAGCACCAATTACACCATTTATCACTGAATATCTTTGGAATACTTTGTATTCTGAAGAAAGTATTCACAAACAGAAACAAGCAGAAGTAGAAAATCTAGAAGTTAAAAGTAACATTACAAAAGATATTACAGAATTTAATTCTAAAGTATGGAATGAGAAAAAAACTCAGAATCTATCATTAAAGGATTCAATAAAAATAGAAATTCCATCAAATTTAGAATCATTTAAAAAAGATTTGAAATCTATGCATAATTTAATAGATTAAGTAGTATTATTCTTGAATAAATCAATTCTTTGAAGCATTGACAAGATTTATGAAATATTTGTGTAATGAAATATCTTCAGTAAGTTCTGGATGAAATGAAGTAGCAATTACATTACCTTTTTTTACTGCAACTATTCGTTCATTAAATTTTGATAGAACTTCTATATCAGAACCAACATCTGAAATAGATGGTGCTCTAATAAAGACACCATTAAATTTTGGAATATCTATAGAGTCCATAGACACATCTGCTTCAAATGATTCTCGTTGTCGTCCAAAGGAATTTCTTTCTAATTTAATATCAAGAATATCCAAAAGTGGTTGATCAGTATTTCCAACAATACGATCGTTAGCTGTCTTTGATAACATTATCATGCCAGCACAAATTCCAAGTACAGGCATTCCATTTTCAATTTTTTCTTTCAAGACTTTCAACGAACCATTTACCAAAGAAAGTTGTCCAATAGTAGTACTTTCACCGCCAGGTATTATTACACCATCTAATTGAGAAATTTCTTCAGGGGTTTTTACATCAGTAACTTTTCCATCAATGTCTAATTCATTTAGGGCAGCTCTTGCGGATAAGAGATTTTCTTGAACATCACCTTGTATAGATAAAATTCCAATATTGAGACTCATGAAGAAGCACCACGATCTTGCATTCGTAATTCTAGTGTATTTACATCTAATCCCAACATGGATTGTCTTTCATCAATCATTTTTTGAGCTTCTTTGACTTTATCAGATTCATTCCAAAAAGTAGTAGCCAAAACTATTGCTTTCGCTCTTTCTTGTGCGTCATTTGCATTAAAAATTCCAGAACCAACAAAGATTCCATCACATCCAAGAGACATTAGATATGCAGCGTCAGCAGGAGTGGCTATTCCACCAGCAGCAAAATTTACAACAGGTAACCTTCCAAGTTTTGCAGTTTGTTCAACAATATCATATGATACTTTGAATTCTCTTGCCATTCGAACCAAGTCCTGATTATCTCCAGAATCATAAATTGCCTTAATTATTCTTAATTCATCATTAACTTTTTTAATATGAGTAATAGCTTCTGCAACATTTCCAGTTCCAGGTTCGCCTTTTGTTCTAATCATTGATGCACCTTCTTCAATTCTTCTTAAAGCTTCAGCCAAAGATCTTGCACCATTTACAACAGGTGTTGTAAAATCCCATTTCCAAATATGATGAAGTTCATCAGCAGGAGTTAAAACTTCAGATTCGTCAATCATATCTACATCAGTTTCTTGTAGAACTAAAGCTTCAGTGACATGACCAATTCTACATTTTGCCATTACTGGAATTGTCACTGAATTCATAATATCTTCAATAATTCTAATGCTTGCAGTTCGTGCAACTCCTCCCGCTTTTCTAACTTCTGAAGGAAGTTTGTCTAAAACCATGACAGAAACTGCTCCAGCTTCTTCAGCAATTTGAGCTTGTTCTACAGTTGTAACGTCCATGACAACCCCATTCTTCAACATGTGAGCAAAACCTCGTTTGAGAATAGTTGAGCCACGTTTAATATCAACAGAATTTATTTTTTCAGAAATTATGCCTTTAGCGTCATGTCGTTCACCAGATAATGGAAGCATACACTAATTTTTACTAGAGACTATTTGTATCTATTCACTAATTTCAGATATAATCTTATCCAATTCAGATTCAACCATAGTAATAATTGGGGGAATTAATTGTGCCGTAGCATTTTGTTCAGGCCAATAGATTTTATTGACATATCCATTAAGAGTTACTTTGACATTTGATTTCTGATAATCAGTTACATTTTCTAGAATTAAAAACGATTCGGATGGGATAGTTATGAAACCAGTTTCTTTTATCAACGATTTTAGTTTGAGAAGTCTTTTTTCATCTAGTTTTGACAAAATGTCAAGTTGTGGATTTCCTTGTTCAGTTACAGAATATTTTAGATCACCATTATTTTTAATGTAAAGAATTTCAGTTTTTTGCGCCCCAATTCTTTCTGTAATACCGTAAGAAGTTTTCTTTAGTTGGTGTTTGATATATTCAATTTCAATAGTATCAAAAGAATTAGCGGCAGAAATTGGAATTTCATTTTTTGTAATTAATGGGACTGAAATTAAAAGTGCTACAATTACTGGAATTGCACCGAATACAAAATGAATTGGTTTTACCATGATTAATGAACTAATACAAATCCATGTTAATAGCAAATAAATCTTAGTTAAAAATAACTTAAAATTCAAGTCTATTTTATTCTTGTTCGTGGGGTCGTAGCCTAGCCTGGTAGGGCGACAGTGTCTACAAATAGATCACCGCTAAGGGCTCCAGAGGTAAACTAAGCTAAACTGACTCACGGATGATGTAAGTTTGGAGCTGTAGTGACCCGTAGGTCGCCGGTTCAATTCCGGTCGGCCCCACGTTAAAAATTCTATTGATTATTTTTTAAAATATTTAGTGCAGAGCCAGCTTTGAACCATTCAATTTGAGATTTGTTATATGAGTGATTTAATAAAATTTCTTCTTTACTACCATCACTATGTGAAATTATACATTTGACTTGTTTGTTGGGTTCTAAATCATTTAAATTTATTATACTAATTTTATCATCTTCAAGAATCTTATCGTAATCATCAGGGATGCTAAAGGTCAGTGCTAAAATCCCTTGTTTTTTTAGATTGGTTTCATGTATTCTAGCTAAACTTTTGGTAATAACTGCGACACATCCCAAATATCTTGGAGTCATAGCAGCGTGTTCTCTACTGCTACCCTCTCCATAATTATTATCACCAATTATCACCCAGTTCATTTGTTTTTCTTTATACTGCCTAGCAATTTTTGAGAATGGTTCAAATTTATTGTTTAGAATGTTTTTACCGTGACCTACTTCATTGTTAAATGCATTAACTGCTCCTAAAAGTAGATTATCACTTAAGTTATCTAAATGTCCTCTAAGTGATAACCATACACCTGCTGGAGATATATGGTCAGTAGTACATTTACCAAAGGCTTTAATCATTATTGGAATTTCTTCAAAATCTTTTCCATCCCATTTTGGAAATGGTTCCAAACGTTGTAATCTATTACTGTTAGGATCAATTATGATATCAACATTATCAGAATTTTTAGAAGGTGCAATAAAAATTCCCTCAGGTATCAGAAAACCTTTTTCAGGAACTTCAGGTGCAGGTTTAGGTGGCTCAAGTTTGAATTTTGTTCCGTCGGCTGCAGTTAGTTCGTCTTTTAATGGATTAAAGGAAAGTTTTCCTCCTAAAGCTAAGGCAATAATCATTTCAGGGCTACCAATGAAGTTCAGAGTATTTCTATGACCATCGTTTCTTCCTGGAAAATTTCTGTTATATGATGTAACAATAGTATTTTTTTGATTTTTTTCTAATTCAGGTCTATTCCATTGTCCAATACAGGGACCACAAGCATTTGCTAAAACAGTTGCACCAATCTCTTTAAGAGAATCCATTAGTCCATCTCTTTCAATAGTTCCGCGAATTTGTTCAGAACCAGGAGTAACTAATAATGGAATTTTAGCTTTGATTCCTTTTGCTTTTGCTTGTTCAGCCAAGCTTGCTGCTCTTGACATATCCTCATAAGATGAATTTGTACAACTACCAATTAATGCAACAGAAATTGGATCAACATAGTCATTAGATTTCACGTCATCTGCTAGTTCTGAAATTGTTCTTGCCAAATCAGGAGTATGAGGTCCAACAATATGAGGTTCTAATGTTGATAGATTGATTTCAATTACTTTATCAAAAAAGTTTTCAGGATTTGTTTCAACTTCAGGATCTGCAACAAGTAATTCTTTATTTTGATTTGCTAATTCAGCTATATCACTCCTGTTAGTATATTTCAAATAAGTTTCCATTCTTTCATCATATGGAAAAATTGAGCAGGTTGCACCAATTTCAGCTCCCATATTAGTAATTGTAGCTTTGCCTGTACAACTGATAGATTTTGTTCCAGATCCAAAGTATTCAACTATTGAATTCGTACCTCCAGAAACTGTTAATTCCTTAGTAACTTTGAGAATGATATCCTTAGGGGATGTCCATCCATTTAATTTTCCAGTTAATTTAATTCCAATTCGTTTTGGATAGAGTAATTCCCAAGGTAAATCTGCCATGGTTTCAGCTGCATCCAACCCACCAACCCCAATAGCAATCATTCCAAGACCACCAGCATTTGGAGTATGAGAATCTGTGCCAATCATCAACCCTCCAGGAAATGCATAATTTTCAAGAACCACTTGATGAATAATTCCAGCTCCAGGTTTCCAAAAACCACATCCAAATTTTGCACAAGTGGATTGTAAAAATTTAAAAATTTCACTGTTTTCATTTAGAGAAACTTTCATGTCAACATCACCTTGAACTTCAGCTCTAATGAGATGATCACAATGTACTGTTGTTGGTAAAGATGTTTGTTCAAGTCCAGCCTGCATAAATTGAAGCATTACCATTTGCCCAGTAACATCTTGTAATGCAACTCTATCAGGTTTTAGAAAAACATAATCTTTTCCACCAGTAAAACTTTTGTTGGAAATTTCATTAAAATGACCGGCTAAAATTTTCTCAGTAAGTGTAAGTGGTCTTCCAATTATTGTTCTATATTTTACAATATTTTCTTTTAATTTTTTATAAACACATGAAACAAATTCAGTAACATCGATTTCCACATGATGTAATAAATTTATCCGGAATTTAATATTTACAATTTAAACTCGAAAAATCATTCCAATATACATGTAAATTCTTAACAATTATAAGTTAAAAGCAGCTTTCTTATTGAATATTGGGGAGTTTTAAATTTTATAAATTAAGGTGTAAATATGGTCAATAAGGGTTTTCCAAAATTTGGTATGTCACAAGCAGGAGCATTTGTTGCTGCTCTAAAAAATTACAATTTACCAGATTTCATTTTAGTACTGATTGCAAAAGAATGCAAATCGGATCTTCTTGAAAGAGGAAGAATTGATGATAGATTACAAAGCATGAATGATGAAGCTTTGGAACTGCTGCATAAAGTTTTTGTTAGTTGTAAAGAAGATGATGCAGGGAAATATGCACAATATAGATTTTATGCATATGTTTCAAGTATGTATCATAAATGTGAAGTTCTAGTTAATGAAACAATTCCGGGTACAGCAGACAAAACTCATAAAATTCCTGTTGCAGTAAAAAATAATGGAATGTATATTGCAGTTGCGTATAACAAAGCAACTGGAAATCCTGTTAACAAAAAAGAAACTGCAAGATTTTATGAAATGGTAGATGACATTAAGAAAGGGGAACATGGAACAATGTTAACGGATGCAATTTATGGTTCTTCAGTAGGTTTTAGAAGTGATGCATTAGTAGAACTTAAAAATTTGAGTGAATCAAGAAATGATGATCCTGAAAATATGTTGAATTTTAAAACAGCAAACTTTGAAAACAACATCTATTCTGTTACAAAGTGTTAAGTTGAAATATTATTTTGTATGTTTAGTTGTGAAGTATTCATTGTTAGAAACATAGGTTTATCATCAGTTTTTTGAAAATCTTCACCATATTGTTCAAATTCTAATTGTTCAAAGAGATGTTTTGTCCAAACGTCATGAACATCATGAATAAATTTTTTATTTTTAGAAATTCGTAATAATTCATGGAGTAATTCATGAGATACAGTAGTACAGTTCTTTTCTGCAAGAAATAATGAATCATTTGGTTCTTTAGGTTGTTGCCATAATATCATTCCAAAATTTTCAGCATGATATCCTTCACATGTACAATCAGTCCAGAATGGTCTAAAATGGGTTAGATAGAAATGATAAATGTCTTTTCCTCTTTGGTAATGATCACTAAGAAGAGTATGTGTGTCAAGTCTTTGAAAAATACTTCGGGGTTGTGTAATCAATTCATCGCATTGAATTTCATAATCTTTTCCAAATTTTTCTTTAATCCATATCTTATAAAATTGGCTCATTTTTTGAATATATTCAAATTCAAATTGTCGTTTTTCACGATCTTTTTCTTTTACAACAAAAATAAAATGTAAAATCATAATAAGAAAAAAGGGTGTTTATGTCTGGCCTTCAATACCCATCAGAGTAAGAGTTGAACGAATCTTTTCAATTTTCCTGATCTTCCAAGTTATGGTTTCTCTAAGTTTTTCCACAGTTTCAGATTCAATCTTGGCCAAAATATCGTATGCACCAAAAGTTCCATGAACTTCTTTAACACCTTCTAAGCCCTTTAGTTGCTGAATTATAGCTTCTTCTGAACCTAGTTCACAGTTTATTAAAACATAAGCTGTTGCCATGACTAAATTAAATAAATCTACTATATCAATAAAGCGATCGTATTCAGTTTTGAGAAATCTTTAAAATTGCATCCCAAATTTGCTTTGGGACAGGCATAACAGACAATCTTGAAATTCTGACAAGTTCCCAATCTTTGAATTTATTTTCTTTTTTCATTTCATCAAGTGTTACTGGACGTTTCAATTCTTTTTTGTACTTTACATCTACAACAATAAAACGTTCATTGTCTTCTTTTGGATTTGGATATGGTTTTGAAATAACTTGCATTATTCCTACAGCTTGTCTTTCATCACCTGTATGATAAAACAAAACAAGATCGCTAGGTTTCATTTCTCGCATATGCTTTAATGCAAGATTATTATGAACTCCATCCCATACTGTTGTTTTTTCTTTTTTTAGTTGTTCAAAGTTATAGCCTCTGGGTCCACCAGGTTCTTGTTTTGCCAACCAATAATTTACCATTTCAGTTCTTTGTATCACTAACGGATGTTTTATGGTTTTTGTAAATTGTAAATGTTCCCCGGTTCTGACTCGCACAATCTCATTGGTATTTTAGCCAAAACCTCCTTGGGTTCTGAAACCGGGGTTGCCCATAATGTGCCATGCCTGGGTGAATTAGAAATCATTGGTATCATTACGATCGACATCATCCCAATCCGTCTGCATGGTTGCTCTTAGGGCATACAATGGTCCACCTAGTCAAATATTAATCAGGTAGTTTTATTTCAAAGGAAACTATTGGTTCTCTAAGCTTAAAGTTATCTTTAGTTAATTTACTAATTTCACCAATAATTCCAATGATTTTCCCATCAATAATGATGTTTGCAACATGTCCTTTTTCAAAAGTTGAATGAGTGATAGTTTTGGTTTCACAAATTTTTCCAAATATTGATTGAGTAACAGATTGTAAAACAGATTTTATCTCGCTAAAGTTTACATCCTTATGAGAGCTTATTGCACAAAGATGAGTTTCTTCAGTTACAGAACTTGTTTTATTAAAAATAGTTCCTATCTCAAATAATTGTTGAGGATATGATTCATGAATATTTTTTGCTAGATTATCAATTAATCCAGGAATTAGTGAATCTCTAAGAATAGTATGTTCAAGACTTTTAGAATCTAAAACTGAGATAATTTTTGATGAATCTCTTTTGGTATTATCATAAAGAATTCGTTTACTTGTTAAGCTAGAATTTAGAGCTTCCATATAGCCTAATCCAGTCATTATGGAAGAAATAGATTGTAAACTAATTGAGTTTGGATGTTTTTGACCAAGTGTTTGAGAGGGGGATAATATAGGTTCAAGATTTTGAATTCCATATCCTAAAGCAACTTCTTCAACCAAATCCATAGGTCCAAAAATATCAAATCTATATGCAGGAATTCCACAAATGATATTTTTGCCTTTTGTTGATGCATCTAACCTAGATTTTTTTAATGACAAAATAATCTTTGAAGTGTTAAGATTCAAACCAAGAGTTTGATTGATCAAAGAGGGACTAACAGATAATTTTTTTTGTTCAAGTTTTGGCAAAGAGTTTTTTGCTCCAGAAATTTGAACTGATTCCAAAGTGAAACCTGCACTTTGTAAAATGGTTGCAACAACTGAAAGCATATCTTCAGCATCTTCTTTATTAATTCCAGTTACCTCAACAAATAGATTTTTTGTTTTTGTTGTCACAGTAGTTTCTGCTGCATTAATTATTGGTGGAAAAGAAACTGTTTTGTGATTTGCATCTAAAATTAGAGGTACATGAGAAGAATTTCCAAGTATAGAACCATAGTTTTTTCCCACATCTGTGTTTTTGAGAATTTCAGAAATTGAAAGTTCTTTTTTAGAGTTTAATGGAATGAATTTATGATTTCTATTAGTGGTTGTGTAAACTAAAGGAAAAGTGATCTTATCCAAATCATGTATACCTATTGATGATTTTTTTCTCTTTCTTCCTATTCCAAAATGAAGGTCTTCTTGCATTGTCATATATTGTTTAATTGTTTCATCATCAATTTTTCCGTTTGTTGCAACAATTCCAGTAACAAAAGGACGAACTTTTGATACTTCAGATTTTACAGATATAGCATACCTTCTTGATTTTTTAATATTCAATTTTATTGCACCTGTTTTTATTCCAAGTAATCCTTGTAATCCAAGTGCAATTCCAAAATCAGTTGAGTAATCAGGTCTGTTTGGACTGTATTCAATTCTGACTAGATCTTTATCTTCAGATTCAATATCTAATCCAAGAAAAGGTAAGACATCAGAAATTTGTTTTTTTGTTACTTTACCAACTAATTTTTGAAGACGAATGTATGATAATTCTACTACTGGCATTTTCTAACACTCCTTAACCAACTCAAATTGTTATTGTAAAATTCTCGTACATCATCAAGACCATATTTTAGCATTGCAATTCTTTCAATACCACCTCCCCATGCCAAAACAGGTTTAGTGATACCAAGAGGTTTAGTTACTTCAGGTCTAAAAATTCCCATTCCAAATAGTTCTACCCATTTTTTTAATCTTTCATTATATACCATAGTTTGAAGTGATGGTTCTGTGTATGGAAAAAATGTTGGCCAAAATTTTATTTTTGTAATTCCAATTCGTTTATAGAATTCTCGTTGAATTCCCATTAAATTTCTTAGATTAGCATCTTTTCCTACAACAACCCCTTCAATTTGATTAAATTCTACAAGATGTTTGTAACTAACCTTTTCATTTCTAAACACACGACCTAATGAGAAGACTCTTGCTTCATCAGGCTTGTTTTCAGCTAGATGTTTTATTGTTACACAAGTAGTATGAGTTCTTAGAACCATTTTTCTTGCTTCATTAATATCCCAATGATAATGCCAATTTTTTTTGTGAGATTCAGAAACTTTTCTAATTTGTTCTGGAGTTGCAATTTTTTTAGCAGAAATACCAGATAGATAAAATGTATCTTGTAGTTCTCTTGCTGGGTGATCTTGTGGAGTAAATAAAGCATCAAAGTTCCAAAAGCTCGACTGAGTCATATTTCCAATAATTTCGAAAAATCCCAATGTTACAAAAATTTCACGTATTTCATCAATAGTATCTTTTAATGGATGAGTTCTTGCAACAAAAACTTGAGGTACTTTTGCTTCTACATCTATTTCTCCAGAAGATTCTGAAAGTTTTATTGATTTTGCAGAATCAGTTAAAGAAATTTCTTTGGTTTTAATTACATGTTCAATTATAAAATCAGGTCTTTTCAAAAGTTCCAATAAATCATTTTTGTCAATTTTTTCTTGAGGTAATTTATTGTTCCCAATTTGTTTAAGAGTTTTTTCACCAGGAAGTTCTGAAGGAAAATTTTTAAGTAAAATTTGATCAGAGGATGTATCAACCCAATTGTTTTTTCTGGATAATCCTATTGCAGGTCCAAAAATAGGTCCAAGTTCTTTTTGTAAATCAGATAATTTTCTAGGACCGTCATTTAGTAAATTTAATAATCGTCTTTCAGGTAATCCTTTTTGAAAAGACTCTATACCATTTTTATCTAAACTAATCATACTTGTTTGAGATTCATCAACAATTGCCAGATCTTTCAGTTTAAGCCATTCAATTCCTCGTCTAATCTGATCTGGTGAAAGTTTTGTATTTTTTTCAAGTATTTCAGGAGTTTGTTTAGGGTTATCTTTTAGAGAAGCAATAATTTTTTTTTCAATATCATGAAAAACTTGTGACAACAGAGAAAGTTCGAAAAAGACTTTTTAAACCTTAACCTAAGTCAGATTGAATGTCAGCTGATGACTTTATTGTAACTCCTTGGCATGTTGAAGGAGACATAGATTATGATAAATTAATCAAGAGATTTGGTACTGAAAAGATTTCTTCAGAATTACAAGAGCGAATCAAGAAAGTTACAGGTGAAGACCATTTCATGCTTAGAAGAGGTATTTTCTTCTCTCATAGAGAGATGGACAGAATTCTTGATGATTATGAAAAGGGTAACAAATTCTTCCTATATACTGGGAGAGGTCCTTCTGGTCATACTCATATTGGGCACTTGGTACCGTGGGTTTTTGCAAAATGGTTACAAGAAAAGTTTGATGTTAACATGTATTTTCAATTAACAGATGATGAAAAATTTTATTCAAAACCTAACTTAACATTAGAGGAAACTGGAAAATTTGCATATGAGAATGCACTAGACTTTATTGCGTTAGGTTTCAAACCAGAAAAAACAAAAATTATTATCAACACACGAAATATTCAAACTCTATATCCAATTGCAGCTCAAGTAGCAAAGAAAATTAATTTTTCAAATACAAAAGCAACATTTGGTTTTACAAATGAAACGAATATTGGTATGATTTTTTACACATCATTACAGTCTGCACCATGTTTTATTGAAGATAAACCAGTTTTGATTCCTTTAGGTGTAGACCAAGATCCTCACTTTAGATTAACCAGAGATATTGCACCAAAGATTGGAAAACCAAAACCTGCATTAATTCACAACATAATGATGCCAAGCTTAGAAGGACCAGGTGGAAAAATGTCAGCTTCTAATGAAAGTAGGACAATTTTCACAACTGACGCACCAAATATAGTGAAAAAGAAAATTAACAAATATGCATTTTCAGGAGGACAGCCAGATATTGAACAACATAGAAAACTTGGAGGAAATCCAGACATCGATGTATCATATCAGTATCTCAGAATATTTTTTGAGCCAGATGACAAAAAATTGAAGTCAGTCTATGAAGATTATAAATCTGGAAAATTACTTACAGGAGAACTAAAAGCAATTTTAATTGAAAAAATTAACGAATTTCTTGTAGTTCATCAAGAAAAAAGAGAAAAAGCAAAAAACCAAATAGACGAATTTCTTTTTGAGAATAAATGAAAATCAACATTACATGTAACGATAAATATGAGGCTCAGAAATTTGCCAGTTTAATTTTCATAAAGGGTGGAAAAGAAACATTCTTCACATCTATTCTAAATATTGTTGAAAATGAACTGGTGATTTCACTTAAGGATAAATCTGCTCACAGTATTGTACTAAAAGATAAAGCAAATGTTGAGAAATTTGCAGATTTTATTCAATCAGTAATTGACAAAGAACACAAGCTAGTTTCCACTAATATTCTAGAATGCAATGTAGAAATTGTGAAAGAGTAAAATTATACAGTAAACAAAGCATACACTGTTACAATTAATACCATAGCAACCAGAGAAATTGTTAATGCCTTTGAGTCGCCATCCATGATTTGATTTCACAATTATTATAATTAAAGTGTTAATAAATTCTCAAAGATGGTTTTAAAGATCATCTAGGAAAATGTCTGCTCTTTTTCAATTTTAACTGATCTTCTTTTGGTTTTGACATAGGTTGCCTAATTTCGTTACAGTTTAAGCATAATACCTGAAGTTCTTCTCGAGCAAGGTCTGGTTCTGAAATGTATTTTCCCCATGAGGATGCAGCCCCTCCACGTCTAATACTATCAAAAGAGTTATCATCAAACATATGACTAATCCCTAAAGCTTTTTCATCCTTAAATCCACAACTAGAACAAGCTTTTCCTCCCAAAATTTCAAATAATTTTTCTTTTAGAGATGCATAAAATTTTTCTGAACCATTAGAATAGAAGTTCTCCTGTTTTTTCAAAAATTTATCAGTTCTTGGTTTTTTAGATCTAAAATTATCTCTACTTGAATGTGAACCTCGATCATCTCTGGAATATCTTGAACCTCGATCATCTCTGGAATATCTTGAACCTCGATCATCTCTGGAATATCTATTATTTTCTGAATCTTGTGGTTTGTTTTTTCTGAAACAGTCATTGCAATATACTGGTTTATCAGTTCTTGGAACAAACGGAACTTGACATTCTGTACCACAATCAGCACAAGTTACAGTTGTAGATTCTCCGCGTCTATCATCTCTTGAATATCTTGAACCTCGATCATCTCTGGAATATCTATTATTTTCTGAATCTTGTGGTTTGTTTTTTCTGAAACAGTCATTGCAATATACTGGTTTATCAGTTCTTGGAACAAACGGAACTTGACATT
>JADFLN010000157.1 GCA_022564385.1 Nitrososphaerota archaeon
CACACAGTCTTCCAAACCTCAAGAAACTTCGGAAAACACACAGTCTTCCAAACCTCAAGAAACTTCGGAAAACACACAGTCTTCCAAACCTCAAGAAACTTCGGAAAACACACAGTCTTCCAAACCTAGAGACAATTCAGGAAGCAGAGATACAATATTCATAGGTAAGAAACCATTGATGGCATATGTAACATCCACGTTAATACAATTGGCAAACTTACCAACAGTTCGTATCAAAGCCAGAGGAATGAGTATAGGTCGAGCTGTAGATGTAGCTCAAATCATTGCACGAAAAACTGAAAGTGCAGGTTATGTTATTGGCGCTATTAATATTGGCTCAGAAGCATTAGAATCACAAGACGGAAGAATGAGAAACGTTTCAACAATAGATATTGAAGTAAAGAGAACTACATCATAAATCTCCTTTACTTGTAATTTTTTTATTTTATTTTCTTTTTAAAAATCTGTACTTCTTTTCCATCTTTCTGAACTTTGGAAGTTCAACTAAATCATTAAACTGATCAAAATTTACAACTTTTTGTTTATATTTTGTTGTATTCCCTGTCCTCTTTAGCTCTTTTAGAATATTCATAGTTGCAAATGTATTAGCATACAAAACAGATAGTGGATAGAGAATTATTTTAAATCCCAGTTTGTTTAATGTTTCAGATGAACTCAATGGCGTAGCTCCTCCTTCAATCATATTTGCAACCAATGGTGCATTGATTTCTTTTCCAATCTTTTTCATTTCCTCTAATGTTTTTGGGGCTTCCACAAATATTGCATCCGCACCTGTTTTTTTATTTTGTTTTCCACGCTCAATAGCTTCATCTAATCCTTCAACAGCTCTTGCATCAGTTCTTGCAACAATTATGAAATCTTTACTTTCTCTTGCATCAAGTGCAGCTGATAATTTTTCAGTGTATTCTTCCTGTGAAACTATTCCTTTTCCCTGCATGTGTCCACATCTTTTAGGCCATATTTGATCTTCAAGAAAAATCCCTGCAGCTCCTGATGATTCTAATTCCTTTACTAATTTCCATACACTCAAAGCATTTCCATATCCTGTATCTGAATCAACAATTACCGGTATTGAAACTGCTCTGCATATACGTCTCGCATTATCTATTGTTTCAGTAGCTCCAATAAATCCATAATCTGGCATTCCAAGTAGTGTAGCAGATGTTCCATAACCTGTTTGGAACATTGCCTCAAATCCAACTTTTTGGGCAATTTTTGCACCTAATGCATCATACACTCCTGGAATAACAAGTGATTCTTTTGATTTTAACATATTTCTCAACTTTTTCATAATTGTGTTCTTTCTCTGAATTATTTATGATTTTAATCAAAAATTATCTAATATTATTTCATAGATATTTATTGGATTTAATTCTTTAAGAACTTCAAAAAATTTTTCTGTATTACTATTCGATCTTAATTTTTTTACCTTTATTCCTTACTTCTTTTCCTTGAATTTTCTTTAATTCTGATTCAAGAAAATGTTTGTATTTCTTTGTTTCATCATCAGTCATATGGGTAAAATTTGAACTTAGGATGGAACCCATTGATGAAATCTTTTCTAATATATCTATGGCAACAAATCTTCCTACATTCCCAAGTCTGAATAAAACCTCTAACTGCTTTCTAACAATATCATTAATCTTATCTACATCAGCTGCTGTTTCGTTTCCTTTCTTTGTGAGTTGATATCTCCCACCTTTCACTTCTTCAATTAATTTCTCATCTAGTAATCTACCTAATAATGGATAGATTAATCCTGGAGATGGTTTCCAAATCCCATTACTTCGTTCAACTGCGTAATCAATGATCTCTTTTCCAGTACGTTCTTTCTTTTTCAATAATTCTAAAATGAAATATCTTGAAAATCCTCTGGGAATTGCACTTCCAACTCTCTGAAACCATTCAGAAGACATCACTAGTGATATCGCTAGTGATATATTTTAATATTTGGGATCAATTCCTCAATTACTACATTTTTAACCCACTAAAAGCAAGTTTGTCTGAAAAATGGCTGATTCTATAGAATTTGATTTGATAATTTGTGGTTCAGGTCTTGCTGGCCTGAGAGCTGCAATAGCTGCTACAAAAAAAGGACCAAATCTCAAAATCGGTATTGTTTCAAAATTACAAGTAATGCG
>JADFLN010000064.1 GCA_022564385.1 Nitrososphaerota archaeon
GTATCAGAACACTACCATACATCACTGCATGGGATGACAAATATGCAGATCAGGGATTATTAATCATTGGAATTCATTCTCCAGAATTTGAATTTGAAAAAGATCCTGAAAATGTTAAGATGGCAATAGAAAAATACGGTATTAATTATCCAGTTGTTTTAGATAACGATAAGAAAACATGGAAAGCATTTGAAAATAGATATTGGCCTCACAAGTTTCTTGTAGATTATGAAGGTTACATAAGATATGATAATATTGGAGAGGGAGGCTATGATAAAACTGAAAAAATAATCCAAGAATTATTACAAGAACGTGCTACACAGTTAGGTTTGCAAATAGTAGAATCTCAATCACTAGTAGATATAGATGAATTTGAACATACTAGTTATAGAACCCCCGAATTATATTTTGGTTACAAGTTTGCACAAAATAGAAATCAATTAGGAAGTGATGAAGGATTCCAACCAGGAAAAATAGTAACATATTCAGAACCTGATAAAATAGATTTGCATAAATTTTATCCAATAATGAATTGGAAGAATTATGAAGATAGTATGGAATTGGTATCAGACACTGGAGCCATCAAATTGCGATACAACGCAAAGCAAGTAAATATAGTGACGAATAATAATGCTGAACTTGAGATATTTCTTGATGGAGAGCCACTTCCTACAAAGTATGCAGGAAGTGATATTACATCAGGAAATATGCTGATAGTTTCAGAGTCCGATCTTTACAACATCATAAGCAGTGAAAATAGTTCATCACACATATTGGAAATACAGATCAGGGGTAAAGGATTCCAAACATTTGCATTTACCTTTGGATAGTGTAACTGTTCCCTCATGTCACTCCAGTAACAGTAGCTAGAGTGACAAATCTGTTTAAAACAAAAATTTGCAGTCATATTAAGGAAATTAAGGTATGATAAGTAATTCTTGGAATAAAGTAGTGGGAGAAAGTATATCTCAAAAAGTAATGAGTAAAGTAACTCGGGAAGTACCACTCAAGAACAAGATTGATTTAGCGCAACATAAATTACAATCTCAGATTTCAAAATTAGAAGTAATTAATGATAAATTAAAGAGAAAACATGACATGATCTTTGAGAAGATTGTAAATGCTCAAAGAAATAACAAAAACAGCTATGCTCAGGCATATGCAGAAGAATTAGCCCATGTTAGAAAAATGACAAACATGGTAAGTGGTGCAAAATTATCTATGGAACAAATCAAACTTAGACTAGACACAGTATCTGAACTAGGAGATGTAATAGTGACACTCAGCCCATGCATGTCAATTATTAGAGGACTTGCTCCATCACTGAAAGGAATTATGCCAGAGGCAAATGCTTCAATGCAAGATTTATCACAAATACTTGGAGATGTAATGTCAGGCTCATCATTAAACTTGGGTGAGAGTATGAGTATTGATGTTGAGACAAATGCAGATACCTTGACAATTCTAGAAGAAGCACATAATGTAATTGCAGGACAGACTAAATCATCAATTCCAGAGATTCCAGATAATCTCAAAAATCAAATAGTTGAGAAAAAATCAGATATTCTTATCTAGAATTTTTCTAGTGGATTTTTATTTAGATTTCTTTTTACTTTTTTGAACTAAAATTTTCTTTATTCTAGAAATTGTAGGATAACTGTATCCACGTCGACGATAATTTGCGATCATCATCTTCCAATTCTTTAATCTCCATTGAGCTTGTTCAGTTGTAACAGAATGGACTTCTTTTTTAATAATACTTTTTCTTCCAACTTTTAGAGTTCCAGCATCTTTTGCAGACCATCTATTCCTTGCAAATTTTAGTCCGGATAAAATTTCACCTACAGGCATTTCTTTGAAATACTCTTTCAGTTTTTTTAGTTCCATATCTGTAGGTTTTTTAGAAATTGGTAACTCAATGATTGGTTTTATCATGAAATTTCTAATGGGTTATACTTTAAGAGAATCTTGCTAAAACAGAATTAGCTAAAACAGAAAAAAATTAGAAAAAATTTGATAAATTCTAACAAGGTAAAGGAATGTTTGCATCTTTACATAGTGTGTTATACATTCCAATTCCAAAGACCAGTACTGCAAAAGATATCAAAGGAACTAAAAGAAAAATGTTAGTTTTACGACCCATAAACAAAATTATAGGGATGTCTATAAAATTGTCACAGTATTAGTCAACAGTGATAGTAAAGGTGCCTCTTGTTTTCGGATCTTGTAATAATAGAACCATCTCTCTAGGTAATAGATCAGATGCTTTATCACATTTTACAGCCAAAGTTCGAGGACATATGAAATCACTTTTTCTAATAACAATATCTTCAGAATGAGTAAGGATTAGATCAGGGTGACCTTTTCCTTCCAATATGAATTCATGTTCTTCAACACAAATTGAAAAAGTTACTTTGGTATCTGGAATTTTTAGTTTATCTTTTAATTCTTGAGGTAAATCAGAGCAGCCTGAAGTTGCATTAACACCAATTATACAATCACCATAAGGTGTTAAATGAGACTCTTTTGTAATCTCTATAGTTTTTTGATGATTTGATCTAATATTTTCATTTCCAGAAAATTGAATTTCAAATTTCACGTTAAATCTGATAGGCTAGACTTAAATTAAACTTTCAAAGCATTGGAATCAAATGCTTCCTCAACAACAAGGCTACGATAGAGCAATTACTGTATTTTCACCAGATGGTAGACTTTACCAAGTTGAGTATGCCATAGAGACGGTTAGAAGAGGCACAATCGCAGTCGGTATAAAATGTAAAGAAGGTATAGTTATTGCAGTAGAAGAAAAATCAAGAAAATTACAGATTTCAGAAACAGCTCAAAAGATTTTTCAAATTGATGATCATGTTGGTGTTGCAGCAGCAGGATACATTCCAGATGCAAGAAGTCAGATAGACAATGCTAGATTCTTTTCTCAAAGCAACAAATTGATTTATGATGAACCAGTTGAAGTTGAAACGATTGCAAAACATTTAGCTGATCAATGTCAACAATTTACACAATATGCAGGTGTGAGACCTTTTGGTGTTTCACTCATTTTAGGAGGAGTAGTTAACAAAACACCACAGTTGTATCTAACTGACCCTAGTGGAACATACATTTCTTATGAAGCAATTGCAATTGGAGCAAGTTCTGATCAAGTAACTGACTTTTTAGAAAAAACTTACAAAAATGATCTTTCATTAGATGATGCTTCAGCATTATCTGTAGCAGGAATTTATCTAGCAAGTGAAGACAAGGTAGGAACAAGTCACATCAGAATGGCTCAGATTAAAACAGAAACAGGTTTGTATGAAATACTTTCCAATGAGCAGATTGAAAACTTTGCAAAAACTGCCAAAGAAAAATACCCACAGGAACAAAAATAATTACTTTTAACTAATTGTGAGATTAAATAACATTGAAATTATCAGTTGCCATTCCTGAATCGGCATTATCAGATGATTCACTCAAAATAGATAAAACTAGAAAAATATCAGTTCTGGCAAGAGCTTGCTCTATTTTTAGAATAGATACAATCTATGTCTACCAAGATGGAAACAACAAACAAGATGGTAGCCTGTTAGTGATGATTTTAAAATATTTAGAGACACCACAGTTTTTGAGAAGAAGGTTATTTCCTAAAATGAATGACCTAAAGTTTGCAGGAGTGCTTCAACCACTAAAAATTCCCAGCCACATAACACCAGCAAATGCAAAAAAGATCAATAGAGGAGATGTCAGAGAAGGGATTGTAATTAGCATAAAAGGAAAAAGATTTGTAGATGTAGGGATTAATCAATTAGTACCATTTTTTGGTAAGACTTCAATAGGAAAAAGAGTTACAATACAATTTAAAGAAGGTTATCCTAAATTTTCAGTAAAAGAGATTGATAAAAGTGAAGTTCCAGTTTATTGGGGATACTCAATCAAAGAAAGAGCAAACTTATTTTCATTATTACAAGAGTGGAATGGAAATATAATTATCACATCTAGAAAAGGAAAAAATGCAACAAGAGAAAATATTTCAAAGTATACAAATTCAGATCAACCAACGTTGATAGTATTTGGTTCTCCTGAAAAAGGAGTTCATGAAATCTTAGGAGGAAAAATGAAAAATGTACAAAATGCAAAGATTTTAAATTTTTTCCCAGATCAAGCTACTCAAACTGTACGTCTAGAAGAGGCACTACTTGGAACATTAGCAATAATTAATGCACAAAGGATATCATAATATGCCCGAAAGAAAAAATTTCTTGCTATTTGCAGTTATGATTGGATTAGCAGGAATTATGATTGGTGTAATTACTATGTGGAACACGATATCAGATTTGTTCAAACCATAATAATTTCAATCATATTTGGTTAACCAAGATTTACAAAGTGGTTAACGATATCTCATATGGTTTAATAGAGGGTAATCGATGATGCGACTTATTCATGGGAGCTCGTAAACACCATCAACCACGCAGAGGAAGTCTTGCATATTCACCAAGAGGACGTGCTAAAAGCATGGAAGCAAGAATTAGAGCATGGCCAAAAATAGATGCAGATGAACCAAAAATTTTAGCTCATTGTGGGTTCAAAGCAGGTTGTGTACAAATTGTTAGTATTGACGATCGTGAAAAGACGCCAAATGCAGGAAAACAACTTGTTAGTCTTGGTACAGTCTTAGTAACACCACCAGTATTAATTTTAGGGATTAGAGGATATTCAAAAGATCATGATGGATTACATGCAGAATTTGACGTATATGCAGAAGACATTCCAAAATACATTACAAAAGAAATCACATTAAAAAACAAAGAAGGTGCATTAGAAAATGCAGAAAAAAGATTAAGAAAGATCAAAGAAATCTTTGCAATTGTTGGAGTTTCTCCACGTGCAGCTGGTTTAGAACAAAAGAAGCCATATGTTTTTGAGGCTTTAGTAAGTGGTGGAGACATACAAAAACAATTTACTCATGTAAAAGAATTACTTGGAAAAGAAATAAAGATTGATCAAATTTTTGAACTTGGTTCAACTGTTGATGTTGCTGCAATTACTAAAGGAAAGGGATGGCAAGGAGTCATTCAAAGATGGGGTGTAAAAAAGAAACAACATAAATCAAGAAAAACAGTTAGAGAAGTAGGTTCACTTGGCCCAATCTCTCCGCAAAGTGTCATGTATACAGTTCCAAGAGCAGGACAAATGGGATTCCATCAAAGAACAGAGTATGATAAACGAATTATGGTTATAGGAAATACAGATGATGATAAAATTAAAATTAATCCAGATGGTGGATACAAGCACTTTGGATTAGTCAAAGGAGATTTTATTGTTCTAAAAGGTTCAGTTCCGGGAACATATAGAAGATTGATCAAGTTAAGAAGTCAAATCAGAAATGTTCCAACCAAAGTTAACAAACCAAATATTTTGGAGATAGTAATATAATGAAAACAATAGCATACACAACAACTGGAATAAAAGACGGAGAAGTAGAACTTCCACTAATTTTTTCAACCCCATTTAGAAAAGAATTAATTCACAAGGCTTTCACAAATCTAACATCACATAAATTCCAACCACAAGGAAGACACCCAACTGCAGGTCAAGATGTAGTAGCAGATACTAATGATCCACCCACAGGTCAAGGTGTATCTCGTGTTGCCAGAATGCGTGGAGGGGGAGGTGGAAGACAAGGTCAAGGTGCAGAAGTTGCATCAACTAGAGGAGGAAGGCAAGCACACCCACCTATTGTTGGGAAAGTAATTTACAAGAAATTAAACAAAAAAGAAAATAAATTAGCATTATGTTCTGCAATTGCAGCTACAGCATCAAAAGATCTTGTAGAAGCAAGAGGTCATAAAGTTAAAGATATTGAATCATTTCCAATTGTAGTATCAGATGATATTGAATCAATTTCAAAAGCAAGTGAAATCTCCAAAGTATTAGATTCACTAAATCTATTACAAGACGTTAAGAGGTTAGAATCAAGAAAAGTACGTTCTGGACAATCAAGACTTAGAGGAAGAAGTAAGAAAGTTGGAAAGAGTGTTTTGTTTGTAACAATAGATTCTTCAAACATAAGAAAAGCAATAGGGGCGTTTCCGGGAGTAGAAGCAAAAAATGTTAAAGATTTAAGCGTATTGGATTTGGCACCAGGTTCTGATCCAATTAGATTAACAGTATATACCAAATCAGCTATAAAAGAAATTGGGAAAATTAAATCAACACATCTAGAATTAATGGTGAAAATGCAATGAATGTAGATCAAGCAAATAGAATAATTGTTAAACCATACATTACAGAAAAAACATTTGCAATGGTAGAAAATGAAAGTAAAGTTTGTTTTATTGTAGAACGTTCAGCAAGCAAACCACAAATTGCGGAGGCTGTAAAAATACTGTACAATCAAAATGTTATCAAAGTTAACACCGCAAGAACAATTTATGGTAAAAAGGCGATTGTTCAGTTTGATACAACAGCAAAAGCTAGGGATTTGGCAACAAAGATAGGAATGCTATAATATGGACCATAAAACTCGAAGAATATTAACAGAGGAGAAAAAGAATGGTTAAAAAATTTTTATACAGAGGAATTACAAAAGAGGACTTAGAAAAGACATCTTTAGAGAAATTATTCCTATTATTCAATTCTAGACAAAGAAGATCTCTCACCCGAGGCATTACTGATGGAAAAAGAAAACTAATTGAAGAGATAAAGTCTGCAACAGCAGGTAAATTAAAGAATCCTATCAAAACTCACCTAAGAGATTTGATCATTTTACCATACATGGTGGATGTCACAGTAGATGTTTTTTCAGGGAAAGAATTTGTTCCAGTTATAATTAAAGCAGAAATGATTGGGCATTATTTGGGAGAATATGTCATAACAAACAAAAAAGTATCACATGGAGCACCAGGTGTAGGATCATCAAGATCAAGCCTCTATGTACCGCTAAAGTGATTATTATGGGTAGATTCAGATATGCTTTCCAAAATTATGATGCAACAAGACATGTACGTGCCTCGCTAAGAGAAAAAGATATTTCACACAAACATGCACGTGAAGTTGCAGTTGCAATCAAAGGATTGTCAATTGAAAAAGCAAGAGATTACTTACATGCTGTAATTCACAAAGATAGAGCAGTTGCATTTAGACGATTCAAAAATCAGGTAGGACATAGATCAGATCCTGGAATGATGTCAGGACGTTATCCACAAAAAACAGCAAAAGAATTCATCAAAGTTTTAGATAATCTAGAATCAAATGCAGAATACAAAGGAATGGATTTAGATAGATTAAAAATTATAAACGCAACTGTTCACAAAGGAGTAATTATAAAAAGATTCATTCCAAGAGCAATGGGAAGAGCAACTCCAAAGAATGATGTATTAACTCACGTAGAATTGGTAGCTCAGGAGATCTAGAAATGTCAGCAGTAAAAAATGTAATCAAAGATAACTACAACATGATGCTTCTCAAAGATTATCTAAGAGAGGCAATTAAAGATGCAGGTTTTTCACATGCAGAAATATCAAAAACCCCAACAGGAACTAGAGTTGCATTACATGTAACAAGACCGGGAATCGTTATAGGAAGAAAAGGTACTGGAATCAGAGCCCTTACTGAAAAACTTGCAACAGACTTTGGATTAAAGAACCCACAAATTTCAGTAGTAGAAATTGAAAAACCAGAACTGGTTCCAGGAGTAATGTGTAATAGAATGGCATCACATATTGAACGTGGAACTGCCTTTAGAAGAGCAACAATGTGGACATTAAAACAAATTATGGAGAGTGGTGCAATGGGAGTTCAAATTACAATTTCTGGAAAACTCAGAGGCGATCGTTCAGCATTTGAAAAGCATACTGTAGGGATCTTACCAAGAGCAGGACATCATGCAGAAATTATTGTTGATCAAGATATTGCACATGTAAAGACTGCCATGGGATTAATTGGAATTAGAATTAGAATTGCAATAAAAGAAAAGCTCATTCCAGAATTTGAGATGAGAGTTGATAAATCAAAGAAAGTGAAAGAAAAAATAAAAAAGACTAGTGACGATACAGAAAAGACTAGTGACGATACAGAAAAGACTAGTGACGATACAGAAAAGACTAGTGACGATACAGAAAAGACTAGTGACGATACAGAAAAGA
>JADFLN010000065.1 GCA_022564385.1 Nitrososphaerota archaeon
TATTGCTAATTTTGGTGAGTGTGCCCCGCAGAACTGAATCTCATGTAAGACCTTGACGGTAATATTTAGCGATCTGCTAAAAAATCAAAAGTGACTTTTTGTATCAAATATGCACCAACTAGACAAACATTTGTAACCTTAGAGTGTATCTTTGAGTTATTTGTCTGATTATTGTGACAATCATTTATGTCCCAATTAGGCCTAGTAGGAGAGATCCTGAAGCTGATGAAATAGAAGATGCAGAAGATTAGTGCCTTTTTCTTAATTTGTGTGACGAACTAATGAATTTTTAAACCCTCTAAAGTTGAGATATTTATTTGCCATTTTTTAGATAAAATATAATGCAGAATTGGAATCTCATATTTGGAATTTTAATTCTTTCTAGCCCAATTCTTTTTGCAATTATTGCATTTCCAGATTCCATATCTTTTAGTTGGAATGAAGGACGGGGGGGTTATCTTTTTGCTGTTATTTTTTTAGTAGCTGAACTCATTGGTCTCAAAATTGTCATTTCAAAAAAACGATTACTTGTAGTAATTCCTATGGCACTTCTTACCATTTCATATTTAATTTCATTAGAATATGGTTTACGAGACTACATTATTGAATCTGCAGAACAATTTGATGTACAATTAATTTACTCTTGGACATGGTTGTGGGACTTTGTTGTGATGGCAATTTTTGTAGTTACTGCATTGTATATCTTTTTTGGAAAACGATGGGTTAGAATTGCACCCGCAGGACCGATATTTCTAGCTGGCACTGCAATAATTCTTTCACTTGATGCATTTTTTCCATATGACACTCTTGGTCCATTACAATATGTTGTTCCTTATTTTATACAGGCTAATGTCTGGCTAGTAAACGTACTTGATCTTGGAACTGCAGTAGCTCGAGGTAACGTGATGTTCTTACGTGGTGAACATGGTTCGATGGCACTTCAAGTATTTTGGCCATCTGCAGGTGTTCATAGCATTATCATCTTCTCTTTGGTGATTGGTGCATTCATGTTAAAGATGAATATTCCTAGAAATAGAAAATTCGTATATTTTATTTTAGGAATTATTGGTACAATAATTGTTAATTTAATTCGAGTTTTTTCATTATCTTGGTATGCCCTAAAAGTTACTACAGATCCTGTAGCATGGGAAGAATTTCACAAAATTGCAGGTGAAATCATGTTTTTACCATGGCTATTTGGATTTATCCTAGTCGTGATATTGATTGAATCTCGACGTCTAAAGAAGTTAGAATCTAAAGGTAAAACTCAATCTAGAAATAATTTGTAATATCACTTTGCCCTTGAACTTCTGAAATCTCGGCAACTTTGACACCTAGTCTTCTAATTGTAATTGTTTGATTTTCTAATGCTTCTTTTAGTAGTTGATCAGCATTTTTTTGCAACTCTTCAAGATTTGAAGTTGGGTTTCTTAACATTCTTGATTTTGACTTGCTTGATAAATCCGATTGAACAAAATGTATTCCAATTGATTTGAACATTTTATTGTTTTTTATTATTATATCATGTACTTCTTTGCATAATTTTATTATATTTTCAGATAGAAATTGGTAATCTTTTGAATCTTTTTTCAAAGTTACAATTTTACTGTATTGTGTTCTTGCTTCTCTTTCCTTAACTGGCTCATTATCTATTCCTCTTACTGCATTATAGATGTACGTTCCACTCTTTCTTCCAAATTCTTTATTCAAAGTAAAAACATCTAATTTTTTTAAATCTAGAATTGTTTCTAAGTTCATTTCTAAAAATCTTTCCTCAGTCTTTTTTCCAATCCCTGGTATTGTTCTAATTTTTAATGGTTCTAAAAATTCATCAATTTTATCTGGAGGTATAATTGTAAGACCATCTGGTTTTTTAAAATTTGATGCAATTTTTGAAATTAATTTGTTTGGTGAAATTCCAATGGAACAACCAAGTTTTATCTCATCTCTAATTGAATTTTTAATTTGTTGAGCAAAATGACTTGCTCTTTCAAAATCCCCATCTACTCTTTTTGTTACATCCAAATATGCTTCATCCTTTCCTACATATTCAAAAACATCTGCATTACTCTTCATCATCTTCATTGCTTTTTCAGATATTTCGATATAGTAGTCAAAATCTACCGGTAAGAACACTGCATCTTTTCTTTCCTCAAGTCTTTTTTTTGCAAAGGTTATGGGAATTCCTGATTTGACTCCATACTTTCTTGCAGTATAGTTAGCTGTTGCAATTGCACCACTATCTCCTCCTCTGTTAGAGAAGACACAAACACATACTGGCTTTGATCTTAACTCAGGAGATCTAATCTCTTCACATTGAGCATAAAAATAATCAAAATCTATGTGGAAAACTACTCTTGTTCCCAATATGTTTCTGAACTCTTCATTGTTACTATGTTGTGTATTCATCTAATTAACTGACATGCAACGTCATTATCTACTAGTGGATAATGACTACTGTATGGCGATACAACATAGTTTAGTTATATTTCAAGAATCATTACAATCTGAAAAATCACGCAAGAAATACACATATCTTGTAGGCCTTTTCAAAAACTACTACAAAATCAAAGATTTTGATAGAATCATCGAAATTGAGAAATCTGATATCCAAAAGATGGTTGAAACTTATGTTATCCATATCAAAAAAACAGTCAATCCCAATACCGTACCAACATACATCAATCCCATCAAGACTTTCTTAGAAACAAATGATATTGATTTGAATTGGCGTAAAATCAAAAGGTTATACCCTCACAAAATAAAACGTTCTGGAAATTCTGCATATCAAACCGAGGATGTATTTTTAATGTTAGATGCAACTAACCAACCAAGAAACAAGGCATTAATTCACTTCTTTGCATCTTCTGGTTGTAGAGTGGGCGCGGTAGAAGATTTGAAAATAAAACACCTTAGAGATATGCCACATGGTTGTAAGATGGTTATGATTTACGAAGACAGCACAGAAGAATACTATACTTTTCTTACCCCCGAAGCATCTGATTCATTAGATAAATATCTAAATGAACGAAAAACTAATGGAGAATATCTTACTGATGATAGTCCATTATTTAGAGAGAGATATCAATTAGCAGAAACAAAACCAAGGGCATTATCAACAGAAGCAATACAAGGTGTAATAAAAAGAAGTGCGACCAATGCGTCAATTAGAGGTCAGAAAAAGAATGGTAGATATGCAGAGCAATTAGTTCATGGGTTTAGAAAAAGATTCAACACAATTCTAAAAATGAATAACGAAGTTAATGATAATGCAATTGAAAAAATGATGGGTCATACAAATGGTCTTGATGGAGTATATCTTCAAATTACTCCTGAACAACTCTTTGAAGAATTTAAGAAAGGAATCGTTGATTTAACTATCGCCAGTGGAGAACGTGATAAGATAAAGATTCGGGCTTTAGAGAAAGAAAAAACAGAGATTAATGAATTATCCACCAAAGTCGATGAATTACAGACTGAACGAACTGAACTCAATCAAAAAATATCAGATGTAGTTATGGAAAAACATGCTGATGAATTGTATGAAATGGTTGCAAAGAAACTTGGATTTGATCTCAAAAAATCATCAATTGAAAAGAGGGAATCGAAGAAATGACCTTCCTAACGGATTCTCATTGTATTTGGGATGGGGTTCCACTCCCACCAAAGTATCGTGGTGGTGAGGAAAAACAAACGTGTAACAAAAGATGCCTTGCAAACAACAGAAACTTCAAGATAAGACTTGGGGAACTAGAAAATTCATCAGACCAAAAGAATGTTGTATTTACACAAAAATGTTACAAACTACTTGATGATGGAGTAACTGCAAAACACATCAATGAACAACTCAAAGCATACAACAAAGGAATTATAACAAATCCAAAAAAAATAGAAATTCCTGCTTTGTCAATCTGATAGAACTAACTTGATAATGGGTTTTCAGAACCTACTTGTTGTCTTTGTTGTTCTTGTTGTAAGTCCAATCCTAAAGTTGTTCTAAGTTGATTCAATACAGAAGAATGAATCTGTTCTACTCTAAGAAACAATCTTAGAAAATCTGCTTTTGAGATAGTTGAATGGAAGTTAATTTTGAATAGACTAATTCCCTCAATCACATCATTATTGATCCTAAAAGTTAGATTGATATCGTTTTGAGATGCCATTGCAGGTAATTGTAATAGTAAATTATTTCTTATTTGTTGATTATTTCTTATCAATGTCTGGTGCTTTGGTGAGACATCAATCTGAGATTGAACATATATTCTATCTAGTAAATTTGGTTGTTTGTAGACCATTACTTTTTTTGTTAATAGTACACTCCAGGCAAATTGAGGATTTGCATCACTTTGGTCTAGGACTTGAATTCCATCTTCATTACACCAATCAATAATGTTTTGTTTTACAGGGTCTACATTTTCAGACATTTGTAATATTGTATGAAGTTGTTCAATATATGGATCGTGTATAATTACTCTAATTTAGCCTTGATTTTAGTAAACAAAATAAGTTCCTGCGTTATCAATCTGATTTGATTGGTTCGGCAGGTTTTTTCTTTACATCGAATCTATCGTCATGACTTGATGATTCAATACTAGGTTTGTCTGCTATGAATACTGATTTTCCATTAATGGTTTTAAACCCATGAAATTACTAGATTTGTTTGATATTTAGTCCAGCAGTTATTACTTCATTAGAAGTAATTTTTTAATTGGTAGTTTCAAATTCGAACTTATTTGTATAATCATTGTCATAATGCCAAACGTGAATCCAAACCACACCCAAAAAAGAAAATCCAATGAATTTTCTATAAAAATATCTTTAAAAACAAATTCATAAACAAGAAAGATAGAGAACCATATAATAATTGCAATTGAAATTTGCAGGAATCGCATGATATAATGTAACTGAGTTTGATATTTAGTCCAGTAGATATCACTAAACTAGAAATAGATTTGAACTTACCCCTTGAATAATATGTCCAAATAGTTCAATTCCCCCGATTGCAAATATATCAAAAATTGGTATATTTTACCCACTCTTCAAATAACTAACAAGTTTTTCTAATTCCAACAATGTACTTTGAAATTTATGTAAACTCACTTTATGTTTTTTTGTGTTAATTCTTTTAGCGTATTCTGTAACATGTTCAAAATTCTTGTTCTGCTTTACTAGTTGACTATTTTTATCAATAATTCCGTCTATATTGCCACATTGTTTTCTTAATACTGCCATGTTGAAATTATTGTAAACTAATTCTAATAATACTAAACAAAAATGACCTAAATTATTTTTTGTGATCTCATTTTTCATAAAGTGTTTTTCCAAAGTGATTGTGTGTCCTTTATCAAAATTATAATACATTGCTAGTTGTTTTACAATGTTTAATACCCTGAGTTGAACTTTGTGATATTCAACTGTTTTGATAACTTCTTTAATTTCCTTTGGAGTTTTATTTTTTAATATTTTTACTTCTCTTTCTAATTCCATATCTAAGGCGATTGTTAATTTGTATTCATGTTTAGTTAATTTCTCCATTTCTCGTAATGGTACATCTTTCAATTCTCTTTGATACTTTGCAAAAATCTCATACTTTCCAATTTCCTCAAGAGCAAGAATTGTAGATATCACACAAAATGAATAATCTTCATTTGTTAAATCTTTCTGACTTCTCAAAAGTAAATTTGCTATGTGATTATGAATGTCTTCTAAAACATTATCAAGAAATTTGTGTTTGATGATTATCTTATTCTTGTTGCTCTTGCTCATAGTGAAATTACTTAGTTGTTAGAATATTATAATATACGATTATGCAATAACCTAGATTAGATTGGAAACTCTGCTTCGATTAGTCGTTCTTCTATGGTATTTCTATAAAGATGGTTTAGTGAATAAGTACGACCTTGTTTTAATTTCAAAACAAATCTATCATTAACTAATTTCTTTAACTGTTTATCCGTATTCTTTCCATTGTTTTTTACTACCATTCCTAACCTTCTTCTCATTTTTTCATAGTTAGTATAGGATTCTCCCCATGCACCCTCTTGCCACAAATAATACAAGATTGTATCTTGTATCTCTTTGTCTGTTTGTCTGCTTTTAACCAATAGTACTCAAATGATACTATTCTAACATAGTCTTTAAGTAGATTGATTTTGAATGAAATGTATGCCAGAAGCAGAATCAGGGATTATTGCACTTTATGGCGATTCCCCACGTATGAAAATGGTTGATTTCTTCATGACTTTCCCAAAAAATGAGTTTACAATACCTGAAATTGTTAAGGGTATTGGCATGAGTCGTACTACTGCGTTTAACGAAGTACACAAACTATCTGATAATGATATGATTAAACAAGTTGGAAATGTTGGCAAATCCCCAACTTATAAAATCAATACCAAAAGCCCAATAGTCTATACAATGCAGAAGTTAGTAAGTCTTAGAAGTAAGAAAGTTGCATCATCTCAAATAAGACGTGTAACATTAAACGCATTGTTAAGAAAACAATTAGAATCAATAGATGCATTATACAATAGAGAAACAATGCTCAAAACTGAACTTAAATTAACACGTACTATGATTAAAGAGATACTTGCATAGTGTGGTCTACAATATTTTGTTATACTTCTCTCTCATCTTTTTATCATAAACAGAATCAACACATTCAGAACACGCACCAAAATCACTCTTTATGATGCTGTTTATTTTATCATTAAAACTCTGAAACAAAATACCAAAATCATCTTTTAATTTAGTTCGTTTTCCATCTAATTCATCTCCCTCTCTACTCAATTTTTGTTGGAGTACACTTTCATCAGTTTTATTTTGTTCGCTTCTTTTTTCTTTTATTTTTTGAGATATGTCTTGTAATTCTTTGTATGTGTCAAATTTTTTATCATTTTTTGATTCCTTTAACGTGAGAAAATGTTGTAGAATATGACCTTTGTTAGAATGTTTTTCGATCTCGTCAAAATAATATGGTTTTCTGTTTCCATTAGATGTACTTGGGCATACATCATAAATTGAATTTACCAATGATTTTAGATGTTGATTATACTTTTCAATTGAAGACTCTTTATCTCCTTGTTTTTTATTCCTAAACATTATCGCAATACCAAGTATTCCTACTGCAAGTGTTGTAAGTTGCCAAAACCATACTTCATCATAGAATTCCATTAAATCCTAAAATTGAAAATTTGTTAATAAATTAGATAGTATCATGCCTAGAATTTGTGGATGATATCATTTTATGCAATATCTAGATCAAATACCAGCAGTCTGACCCTAATACTTCCCAAATTATGCCTAGATGTACTTCTAAGATGATTTTAGACATTTCTAAAAAAAATCAAAATTATCATCTGACTGTTTTATGTTAATCACGATAATGAGTTATAGGATTATAATCTTGTATAGGATTATGCAAAGGCAACGCTGTATAGATTACCAAGTACAGGATTAGCTTGAAAAGTTAATCCTCAGAACCTCTACTTATTCACTATTGTTGCCCAACAACAGCACTCATCCCATGAACAGTTGTGACATTCTTTTGCAGACGGACTATTCTTACACTCTTCAGGAAGGCAACCACAATCAGCACATTTTACTTGAAACATTACTTTATCATCACTCTTGTTAGTTATTGGTTCATAATCTTTTTTCCATTTCTGTACTAAAATGCCAAGTACTGCACCAAATGCTAAATGAGCAATTAATGTAATTACAAAAATATTATATCCATCCATGTGTTCTATTCCAAATGGTCCCTTCATAATGATCAAGTATGGTGCAAACATCATTCCAATCTCAATGATAAACGCCCAGATCATTCCATACCACCATTTTCCTTTTCCAATTAATAGAGCATAGATAATTCCAAATGTAGCTCCGTTCCAAAAGTGCCAAAGGCCTCCAGCAATAAATGCATCAAGCGGTGCAGTATACAGATTCATTGGAACACCTGACTGCATTATTGTCTGTTTGACTTCAGATAATGAAGTAATTTTTTCAGTTAACAATAATCCAGGAAGAGAAATCATGCTATCCATTGGCATCCATTTTGCAAACATGTAGCCTGGAATACGAATTGCTTC
>JADFLN010000066.1 GCA_022564385.1 Nitrososphaerota archaeon
TAATATTTTCAAGAAGAAATTTTACCTGTTCTAGCTCTCTAATCATTTGATTTTTACTTATAGGTCGTACTTGCAATTATTTCAAATAGTTCCAACTTTTTAAAATGCTTTCTGTGTTGCCTTATTTTATTCTGTACATTTATGTCTAATAGATACTAAGGAATTGAATAGAAGAGTTGGAAATAATTAGTCCTATTTTTGCGAAGGATGTTCCTCTACATACTTGATGATCTTTAGTATCTCTCCAATGTATTCATGGTATGGATAAACTCAAGGAGGAATGGGCTTACTCGAAATGTTTGATTATGGCAGTAGCTCGAACACAAAGACATTATTGTAACAAGTGTCATCTAAAACGCCCTGAATGTATCTGTAAAAAACAGTAAACAAGATTACTAATTCTTAGATTCTAAACTCTTTTCGTTCAAGTTGCAAAGAATACTATTCTAAAAAACTCGCTAGTACCACGTCTATTTTCCCTCACAAAAGAGGGCATTCTATTTTTATTGATTATCGATAAATTCGTTTACACTTTGTTTGATCCTTACACGATTTATGACATCTTTTTCCATCCATTTCTACCCTCAAAATGGTTGGTGAATCACAGTGGGCATGCAGCGAAAACTATGAATCTGTATGAATCACCTAGTTATCAACACTCCTCTATTGAATCAGTAAATTATGTTTTGAAATCATTTTCTGAATAAAATTAGATGTTTGTTTGTTGAAATAAAAAAGAGGAAGAATTATTCCTCAAATTTTGCGAGTTCGTTCTTTAGTTGTTTGATTTTATACTCTACAACTCGTCTCTGGACACTGTTTATCAAATTCATCTTTGTATTTTCTTGGTGTGATGGGAAAAGGAGACCAGAGAAGAAAAGTTGATCCTTTACTAAGTTCTAACCACAGTTTGCATAAAATGTAAATCAGATATGGTTTTTGCCTATAAAATCTAAATTAAAAAACATAAACATAACTGGCTGAACCTCTCACACCAGTATCTCCATTCATTCCTTTATCTAGAAAATATTCTTCAATATCTCTTCCATCCTTTTCACTATCTATAGACCAATCCTTCCAATGCCTAACATCTTTACCATCACTACCGTGTTGATCTTTTCGAATTTTTGGAGTATCAGTTACCCCCATAATCCATGTGGAATAATCTATTTTTCTCTCCGTACTCACTTTTCTTTCAATTTCAAAAATTATTCTTGATTTTTTCATAATTATTATGTTTACAACTTTTACTTAAGAAGATTATTCCATAATATTTTAAATTGAAATTAGCGCAAAATCTTTGCCTCTAACTATATCTCCTAACCAGCTTTCACTAAACGATATTTAGTCTGTCAGCCATTTTCAAAAATCCTTTGAATCCTTAATTTTTGCGTGTACTTTCATAACGATAACCATAACGCCAAAAAAACCAAAATGAATTAAAGCTAAAATTTCAATCATTATTTTATAATGATGACCAAAAGATAACATCCGAGGACATAAACATCAGAATCCAAGATTTTATGTTTGCTTGCTTTAATCCCTTACATCGATTTCTTATAGTGACTTCTGTAATGCCTGAAGCTTCTGCAATTTGCCGTTGAGTGATGGATATACCATTTTTAACACATGAAATGTATAATGCCGATGCAGCAAGACCCATCGGATCCTTTCCAGATGATTCTTTACGTTCTTGTGCCTCTCTGAGTATTTTGGCTGCATATCGTTTTGTTTTTTCTAATATCTTCAATTTGCTTGAAATTCTTGCAATGCATTGAACTGGATCTATAACTGGCATCTCTAACTCTAATTCCCTATACAACAATCGGTAACATCTTGAAATATCGTTTCGTTTAACATTACCCGCATGGGCAATTTCTCTTAGTGTTCTAGGTGTTTCAGTATCTCTGCATGCAGCATAAAGTGATGCAGTAACCATTGCAGAGATAGATCTACCCCTAACTAGTTTTTTCTCCATAGCCTTTCTGTAAATATACGCAGCTTTTTCAACAACATTTGCAGAGACTGCAACCTTGTCTTTTAGTCTGCTTAATTCACTGAATGCTTGTCTTAAATTTTTAGAATCAGATTTGTTAACTTGACTTCTACTATCCCAAGTTCTAAGTCTTTGAATGCTAGCTTTCATAGAAGCCGTTAGTGGTTTTCCTGTCGCATCCTTGTTTTGGGGATTGATAACTGTCGATAACCCCATATCATGTATCGCAAGCGATGCTGGCATACCAGTTCTTGCTGAATCTAATCCATCATTTTGAAATGATCTCCTTTCTGGACCTGATGATTGTAATTTTTCAGAAATAACATAACCACACTTTTCACAAAATTGTTCTCCCGTATTCTCATCAGTCAATAAAGAATTTTTTCCACAACGCAGACAATTAGAATTTGATTTGAAAGTTTCCATGTAAACTAGTAATGTTAAATCACATAGTTAATTTATACAGTATTATTCTATCTAATTTACTCATCTAAAACAAAAAACTCATTTAATGCATAGCCAACTTTCACTAAACAATTTTTGGCGTTAGAGCCATGAAGAATCTTGAACTAAAACACAGACCCTTTGATAGACTAAATCATTGCCCAAAAACAATCAAAGTTCTAATCCAAAGGATTGAGCAATATTTGCAAATTTTGCATAAGATTCTAAATACTGTCTGCCTTTTTGGGTAATTACAAAGGTATGTCTTCCATCAAATTCAATTCTGTTTATCAAACCATTCCCAGTCAAATTTGATAGGAATTTTGATAATCTGGAATGTGGTAAATTAGCCTTTGAAATTAGAGCAGTTGTTTTGATTCCTTCTTGGCCTGACTGTTCAGTAGCAGTCAGAAGATCTCCAACAATCTGCATACTTGTTCTATACGAAACCATGAGTGGAGTACTCAAACACATTTTATAAATATTACCATTTATTACCACTCATTACCACTTATTACCAATAGTATATATAGTGAGATTTGGAACCCTAAACTATGAGTACACAATCACAAGCAAGCAAGAGCACTCAAACTCATGCAAGCAATGTATATTCAATATACACACAAAATGTTCAAAAATACTTTGAAAATATCTCAAAAATCACTCCACAGTATTTTCAATCTATCACACAATTGCAAGAAGAATGTATGAAAACATGTGAGAAAACAATGAATGCTGCAGTATCTGTACAGCAAGAATTTGCAAAAAAATCCGGTATTTCAACTGAAATTCCAGATGATGCAAGAACTGCAATCATAGATACCAACAAGCAAATTGTTCAAGCAAGCACATTAGGCAATCAATTGACAAAAACTACAATTGATGCAACCATACAAAACATCAGAACCTTCGGCGAAAACATTAACGTATTTGTAGAATTGAATAGAAATATTATCCAGTCATGGGTAAACCCATTCACACTAAGAAACTAGTGTGATTACTTTTTCTTTTTTTCCTGGTATGATCATGTGTTCATTTTCAAAAAATAAAAAAAATATCACACTAATTTCCTGGTTGTAGAATGTTGAAATCTATGAATGTTAAATTCTAAACTATTTTTTTCGTAGCTGATTAGTTAATTCAGTCCTTCCTAACGGATATGCAAACTCACACCACTACGATACTATACTATGCACGATTTGTCTAATATAGTAACAACTTTTTCTGGATGTTCTTTTGTCAGTTCTTAGATTCTAAACTCTTTTTCAAAAATAATTCAATCTCCAACAATTTTAGCATTTAACAAAACTCCAACAAACAAACTTTCCATTATAACGTGGATTAGGGTAACTTTTTACGAGTAGAATGGGGGGGGGGATTCTATTTTTAGAGATTATCTGTAATCTGTTTGGTAAATTATCTCAAATGTGATTTAGATTCTGAACTCTTTGTTTTCCTGCTAGTCAGCTTTCACTAAACAATACTTAGTCTGTCAACCAAAATTTGATTCAAATTCTTTCTGAGTCTATTTTATTTCCAAAAAACAGTTCAAGTCTAATGATTTGCTACAAATTATTAGAACTTAAGACCGAAACCGATTAAGTACTTGGTGAGAGTTCTAATTACATTGTATTTTCTAAAATAGTATTTAGGACATACTGAGAATTTGTATGAATGATTTGTTCGTTAGTGTTTTAAGTAAATTTTGTAAAGTCATGTCATGACAATTCTATTTATTCCAATAAGACCCGCCAGAAGAGATTCTGATGACACAGAAGATTAGATTACATTCTGAAAAAATACTATCTAATATTGCTGATTTTTAGCCTATTCACGTCCATTTTTATCGCAAAATGGTAGTAATAGAAAAGGAAAAATTCCAAACTAGCATGAAAAGAAAATGGAAACTAAATTTTTAACCTTATTTCATACGTGTTATGTGCCTAAATTAATTTAAAGTCAAAAAAATAGAAATTTTAGATACTCAAAAGAAACAATTTTGAATGGCCCCATAATAGACATCATAATGAATTCTAAAGATGTGATTGATGATGTAAATGCACTGATGAAACTTGGTGTGGGGGATCCATACCGATTAGAACATATCAAACAGGCATACATTCTAAACAGTACTATTTGGAAAAGCGATGACAGATACTTAGAACAATTAAGAGAAAAATACCTAGTAAAACACCATGCAGAACAACCTGATGTGCAACCAGAAATTGATGAAAATTTAGAAAGTGATTCTGAAAATAAAGATACAATTCATTGTTGGAAATGTGGAAAAAAGAGTCCGATTGAAGGTAATTTTTGCATGATTTGTGGCTCTTCTTTATTTGAAGTTGGTACGGAACCTCAAATAGCAGATGTACAAATGCCATCTGTTAATTCAAAAAATAATTCAAAAACTATTGGTTTGAAAATTCCAATCATGATTGGCATTCCTGTTTTAATTTTAATAATAATTGGTGGTGCATATAGTCAAGGCTTTTTTGATAATACTTTTGAAAAATATGCTTCAGACGATTCTATAAATGATGTATCAGATTCTGAATCCGATGTAATTGTTTCTAAAAATTCTGGTGATAAAACAACTTTGTCATCTGAACTTAATTCCAAATGTGGTGCAGGAACTGTTTTGGATATTGAGACTAACTCATGCATTTTAGATAAATGAAAACTAGACTCTTCAAATGTGAAAAATGTAATATAAAATTTTCAGGAATTACTTTTACTAGGGAGAAAATTTCTAATGTTTTCATCAGATTTTAACTTGATTAACAAATCATTTTCTTTCACACTGAATGTTTTTTCCAATTCCTCTTTTAATTTTTTAGTCTTAATCTTTATTATGGAATTGCAAGAGAACTTAATTCACATTTACATTTCTCTCTTTTACCACACCTAAAACAGTTACAATTACAATCAAGCAATGGTGTTATACAATTAGGACATTCTGTATATTCTGCATAATCGTCCCTTAATACAATTCACCTATATCCTATAGGGAGTAATAGAACTTAAGTCCTATAGGTAATTTTTTTTCATTTCCATTTCATATCAATGATTACCATCAAAAATATCATTAACCATTTCAATTATCATGTTAACTTTAAGTGGGGAATAATAGCGAAGTTTAGTCATGGGGACTCTAAACATTTCTGTAATCATAAAATTAGAACCTGATTTTTCAGAAGGAAATGTCAGTTATAATCCAGATGGAACCCTAAACAGAGCTGAGACAAAAAATACTTTGGGTCCTCATAGTGGAATTGCAGCTCAAGCAGCATTTTTTGGTAGAGTAATGTATGATGCAAAAGTATTCATTGTAACGATGGGGCCGCCAATTGCAGATCTTGCACTTCAGCAGGCTCAACAAATCTCAGATGCAGAAGAACTTCATCTGTATAGTGATAGGTTATTTGCAGGAGCTGATACTTTGGGAACTGCAGAAGTGTTACGAGTTGGAATTGAAAAAATGCCACACAAGATGGATATTGTATTTTCAGGGCATCGAGCATCAGATGGTGAAACTGGACAAACTGGACCACAGACTGCATGGAAATTAGGATTTACATTTCTTGGCAATGTAATTAGTTACAGTGTAGATTTAGAGACTAGAACAATTCGTGCAAAACGTCTGATTAGTTTACAGGGATCTTCTAATGTAGTTGAAGAAGTTGAAGCACCCTTGCCAGTTTTTATCTCAATTGATCCTACCTACAAATCAAATTATGATACCATTTCTCAAAGATTAGCCTTTGAAAAATATCAAAAAGAAGCTATCCAACGAGCACAAAATTTCAAAGATTATCTCAAGGTCTTTAATGCAAAAGAACTGGGTGTTGACGAAACTCTTGTAGGCCTTCCAGGTTCTCCAACAATAGTGTATAAGGTTGAACGACTACCAAAGTCTACAGCTACCCGACGAGCAGAAGTAATTGACGGCACTGATCCTGAACAAATTCGTAAAGTTGTTACAAAAATGAAAGAAGCATTATCAGCTATGGTGATTAAATAATGACAGAAAAATATCGACATCTATATGTTGTAATTGAACACGAAGATGGGGAATTTCTCCCAGTAAGTTTTGAAATGCTTGGAGAGGCAAGACGATTACTAGATGACTTTAACTTAAAATATTCTTTAAATGAAAAAGTAGTTGCAGTAATTTTGGGACACAACATCGAAGATATCTCAAAGAAGTTAATTGAATACGGAGCTGATGTAGTAATCTTTGCTGATAATCATGAGCTAAAGGACATCAGAAATACCATTTACACTAAAGTAATTTGTCAAATTGCTCAAGACACAAAATCACTAGGAGAAATAGAGCCAGAATATGCTGGTGAAGTAAAAAAACCTAGGTACATGTTCTTTGCAGCAGACAGTATTGGAAGACATCTATCTTCTACAGTACTAGTAGAATTAGAATCAGGGTTGGCTTCAGACATCAACCAGCTTGTAATTGAAGATATAGAAATGTCTCATCAACAAAAAACTGGTGGAACAAAAGAGACATATAAAAAAACCCTAAAAATGTATAGACCTGATTTTTCAGGATTTTTATGGACTACAATTTTATGTCTTGATAATAAAAATCCCGCTTTTCAAAGAGATTATCATCCGCAATCCTGTAGTATAATTCCAGGAGTTTTTGAATCATTAAAGCCAGATTCTTCACGAGAAGGAAAAATTATAGAATTTATTCCAACTATTGATGAAGAAGATCTTAAAGTTAAGGTCTTAAGTCGTCAGATAATAAAAAGTGTAGTTGACTTTGATACTCCTAGAACTATAGTCAGTTTTGGTAGAGGAATAAAAGAAAATCCAGAACAAAACATTAGGCTTATAGAAAATTTAGCAAAGGAATTGAATGCAGAAATTGGAGTTACTTTACCAATCTCAAAAAAACCATATTCTGTTAGTCCGGCATTAGATTCTAAATATATGATTCCAGATAGAGTGATTGGAACTAGTGGACACAAAACTAGTGCTATGCTGTATGTTGCTGCAGGAGTAAGTGGTGCAATGCAACATGTCTGGGGAATGAAAGATTCAGGCTTTGTTGTAGCTATAAACCCTGATGAGGATGCGCCAATAAAAAATGAATGTGATATCTTCATTAAAGGAAGAATGGAGGATGTAATTCCGTTACTTATTGAAGAAATTAAAAAACAAATACAAATTGTTGAGGCATGAAAAAATTTGGAAAAATATGACGTAGCAGTAATTGGTGGCGGCTCTGCTGGGTTAGCTGCATTAAAACAACTATCAAATCTTGGAAAACAAGCAATACTCATAGAGGCAGGCTCTAAAATTGGCTCAAAGAATCTATCTGGTGGAATTCTTTATTCTAAAAAACCCAAAAAAGGTCAAGTAACAAACGTTGAGCAGGTATACGAAAATTTCCTTGATGATGCACCACTTGAAAGAAAAATTACAAAATACATTCTTCATTCAACATCAAAAGACAAAGTCTATTCAATGGATCTTACTGCAGCACATGACTATCAGGCAAATTTTGGGTATTCTGTTCTTTTGAATAAACTCAATTCTTGGTTTGGAAAACAGGCACAAGAGAGTGCTGAAAAACTTGGTGGTGGGATAATTCCTGGAGTTCATGTAAAATCAC
>JADFLN010000067.1 GCA_022564385.1 Nitrososphaerota archaeon
GACCGGAAGGGATTTGAACCCTCGATCCGATGCATGCCATGCACCTATCCTACCGGACTAGACGACCGGCCCAATAATCAGAATTCTGATCGAATTACATTTTTCAAATTGGTTATTAACGTTTAGCGATTCAAGTGAATTTAGTATAAAATTAACACAAAAGATATTTAACCATAATTATCTTGATTGAATCGTTATGGTAGTAGATAATAAAGCAACTATCACATATGTTCAATTAATAAAAGAAGATCTAGTAATTATCAGATTAGTTCCAAAAGATGGTCCAGTTCCAGAATTTCAAGCTGGTCAATTTATTACATTAGGATTACCAAACCCTGTAGAAAATGGAAAGATAGTTAGACGTGCATATTCAATTGCATCTCATCCAGAAAATAGAGATTACATAGAGCTTGTTATTAGATGGGTTAGAAAACCACTTCCAGGTAGATTAACTACACAATTATTTAATGCAAAAGAAGGAGATGAAATTCTTTGGTTAAAACCTGCAGGTAAAGCATTAATGATTAATGAAGAATTTGCAAATGGAGAAAAAGATAACAGGAGAATTGTTTGTATAGGTGGTGGCACAGGTCTTGCACCATTTGTTAGTTTTGCACAGCACTTTCATGATATTGGAGATAAACGAGAAATTGTGATTTTACAAGGCGCTAGTTATGTTGATGAATTAAGTTACAAAGATTTGCTGACTTCTCTTGAAGATGAAAGTATTGAAAGAGGTAAAGACAAATGGAATTTTAAGTACAGAGCAGCAATCAGTAGACCTCAAGAATGGTTTAACAGATCATGGGCAGGTCAAGTTGGAAGAGTTGAAACATTCCTAAGACCAAGAGATAATGGAATGTCAGCACTTGAAGAATTAGTTGGTGAGGAAATTACTAAAGAAAATACAATATTCTATATTTGTGGTTGGCAGGGAACAATAGACGGTACAATGGACTTTTTGAAACCAAAAGGCTTTGTAACA
Organism: Nitrososphaerota archaeon; assembly: GCA_022564385.1. Classification (GTDB taxonomy): domain Archaea; phylum Thermoproteota; class Nitrososphaeria; order Nitrososphaerales; family Nitrosopumilaceae; genus Nitrosopumilus. The sequence continues at coordinate 986 of JADFLN010000067.1, forward strand.
CAACATAACAAACGTGAAGATGGAAGCTTTGAAGTCAAATACGAATCATACGGATAGAATTTTTTTAAAAATCAATCATTGAAATATGAGATTTATCTAGTAAATGTAATTGATTACTGCACTATATCTTGCACATCTAAATCCAGTAACTGATGCACATATTGAAATTATTTCAGAGTTAAAAAAAGAAGCTGACATTGTAAAAGTAATGCCTGTAGTTTTCAAATGTGGGGATAGAGAGGTTAACAGTAAAAGTTTTCCGTTTAATTTTGAAATCAGAAAAAAAATGCTAATATCTATTTTTGGAGATTCAATTCAAATTACTGATGATTATGCATTTTTTGCTCCATTTAAAAAATATCTTCCTCCATTATTAAGACGAAGATCATGGAAATTAAAAAAACAAATTCTTAGAGGAGTAGAGGGAGATTTTTTTTCGTACACAGGTGACAAGGCTGAAGGTTACATGTTAAAAATGTACAGACTAAAACCAAGAATAGGAAAAAGGAAATCAATTTCTGCAACATCTGTCAAAGAAAAATTATTTGATGCTGCACTTGGAAAAGAATCTACATGGAAAAAAGATGTACCAGAAAGCATTGCTAAAATAATAGAAGAGGATTGGAAAACAGTAGAAAAATTTGCAAATATTGAAGACAGAACCACAAGAGTTCTAGGAATGAAATTTCCTAAAGAAGGTTGGTCAAAATAAATAGAGATTAATACACATTCAATAAAAATTTCATATGAAACTTCCACTTTCAAAATATGTTTGGTTTGATGGAAAATATGTTCCAACAGAAAAGGCTCAAGTTCCAATTACTACTCATGCAATTCACTATGGAACGTCAATCTTTGAGGGAATAAGGGCATATTGGAATGGAAAGAATCTTCATGTATTCAGATTAGATGAGCATGTAAAGCGATTTAGAAGATCAGGACAGTTTTACGACATTTCACTTAATTTCTCGGATAAAGTCATTAGTGATGCAATTACAGGAATATGTAGAAAAAATAAGATTAAGAAATCATGTTACATCAGACCATTTTATTTTGTAGGTGATTATGGAATAAATCTACATGTAACTAAAAAGGCTCCAACAAACGTTGCAATTTTTACATTTCTTTTTGGAGATTTATTTAACAAAAATGGAATTTCAGCAGGAGTCGTGTCTTGGAGAAAATTTTCAGATAAATCTACTCCTACACAAGCAAAAATGGGTGGAAACTATCTAAATTCTATTATTGCGACACAAGAAGCAAAACGTAATGGTGTAGATGAAGCAATTCTGCTTGATCATAATGGAAATGTTAGTGAAGCACCAGGAGAAAATATCTTTATTGTAAAAGATGGACAATTGTTGACACCATCACTATCATCATCAGCACTTGAAGGAATTACTCGTGATGCAGTAATCAAAATTGCAACAGATTTGGATATTGATGTTGTTGAAAGAAAGATTAAGAGAAGTGAATTAGTTGTATCTGATGAGATTTTCCTAACAGGAACAGCAGCTGAAATCACTCCCATCATATCAATGGATTCAAAGAAGATAGGTAATGGTAAACCAGGTATAATAACAAAAAAGATGATGCAAGAATATACAAACATAGTAATGAACAAAAATAATAATTACTCTCATTGGTTAACTTCTGTGTATTAGATGAAAATTGTTCAAATTGGAACAGGTGGATGGGGCAAAAATCATATCAGAATTTTATCTCAATTAGGTGTGCTTACAGCTGTTTGTGATACAGATTCTCAAAGAAGTAAAGAATATGGAGAAAAATATTCTGTAAATCATTATGAATCATTAGATGATCTATTAATTTCAGAAGAGTTTGATGGAGCATTGGTAATAACACCTACATCAACTCACATAGAAATTGCAATAAAATTGTTAGAGGCAAAAAAACATGTTTTTGTAGAAAAACCAATGACGTACAAATCTGAAGATGGTCAAAAATTAGTCAGACTTGCAGAGAAAAATAAAGTGATTCTTACTTGTGGATACATTGAGCGTTTCAATCCAGTGGTAAGTTTGGTAAAAAACTATGTTAAAGAGAAAAAATTTGGTGAACTAATAATGCTAGAATTTCATCGTGAAAATAGAATGCCACTTCACATAAAAGATGTTGGGATAATTTATGACACTGCAGTACATGACATAGATACTGCAAATTGGTTGTTTGATGATACACCTTATGTAGTATTTGCAAGAGCAGGTAAAATAAAACATGAACACGAAGATTTTGCAAGTGTTATGCTTGGATACAAAAATGACAGGATTGCAATAATTTCATCAAACTGGATTACACCAAAAAAAGTTAGAACATTTAGTGCTGTGTGTACTGATGCAGTAATTACATCAGACTTTATTTCACAACAAGTAAAGATTGAAAAGAAAGAAGAGACTGAAATTCCACGAAATGAAAAACAGGAACCATTATTACTAGAAATTCAGAATTTTCTAGGAGTGATTGAAGGTAAAAATGAACTAGTTGTCAAATCGCATGAAGCAGTCAACGTTACAAGAATTGCAGAAGCTGCACTTTTATCTAGCCAAAAAGGAATACCAATCTATCTAGATCTAAAATGAATAAGACAATGATGAATATTTTGGCATGCCCAATTGACAAAAATCATCCTTTAGAATTATTTGAAATTAAAGAAAAAGATAGCATAGTCTATGAAGGAGTATTATTTTGCTCAAAATGTTCTAGATTTTATCCAATAATTGAAGAAATTCCAATATTGCTTCCTGATGAATTAAGAGATAAAAAACAAGAGATGGAATTTCTAAAAAATAACAAGGATAAATTACCTGAAAAAATTATTACAAAAGCAAACCCATGGCATTTGTGAGATAATGGTTACAAATTTTATTTCCGAAAAAGCAAAAATTGGTCAGAATGTACAGATTTGGCACTTTTCATATGTTGGGGATGATGTAGAAATTGGAGACAATGTCAAGATTGGCTCTCTCGTACATATTGATTACAATGTAAAAATTGGTGAAAATACAAAGATTGAAGGACAAGCATACATTCCGCCCCTATCTAGAATTGGAAAAAATGCATTCATTGGTCCAGCAGTAGTATTAACAAATGATCCTTATCCCATGTGTAATAAATTGAGAGGTGTAACAATTGAAGATAATGCAATAATTGGTGCACGTGCAGTAATCAAAGCAGGAGTCACTGTAGGAAAGAACAGTGTTGTTGCAATGGGATCAGTTGTAACAAGAGATGTTCCCGAAAACTCTGTAGTCATTGGTTCACCAGCTACAATTAGATTTAGTAGAGATGAATATGACAAGAAACAAAGAAAGTGGAAAGAAAGTTAAGATTTTATCTCTTTTCTGAAAATCCAGTTTTTTAATTTAGATAAAATAAAAATCCACAGTACAACTAGACTGATTGCAATTACTGCTTTAATTACAGATCCAATAAACCAATCAAGTTCACCAAATCCAGAAACAGAAAATGGTCCCAATATTGTGACAATAATTCCACCTCCAACAAGTATCAAAATCCACATTCCAAACAAAAATCCAAAAAGACCAGACTTCAAAAAGAAACCCCCATCAGAAATGCAGTAATTATAGCCAAAATTCCTGAAAATATAGCAAGTTTGAAGATTACAAATCCAACTTGTTTTTCAGATAATGGTCCTCCTGCAAGTATCAGTCTTACCAAAGTAACAGGAGCGGTTTTATCATCAGTTGCCTTAAGTAGGAAATTTTCAGTATGCTCTACAGGTTTTCCCTTAATTTGTCGGTGTTCTACTATTCGTTTTATGCTTGATAGAAACAGAAATGAGTTGAGAACAGCAGGTAATAATGCAACTGCAGCAATGATTTCAACACCACCAACAATTGCAATTGCACCATACATTGCACCTAAGGTTAGTGCTCCAGAATCTCCAGGAAAAATCTTGCTTGGAATTTTATGGTATTTGTAAAAAGCTAACGAAACAAATCCTAATGGTAGACTAACTATTGCAATTTCATAATTTTGTACTATAAACAAACATATCGATAATGAAAAACTTGCAATTACCATAAAGCCACTAGCAACTCCATTTAGAACATCAATAGAATTAATTGTATTTCCAGTAATAGGAATCATAAAAACTATCAAAGCAAGATAAAGTATTGGAATGTGTACTGTTTCAAATAATGGAAATGCAAGATCTGAATTATATGCACCAAATGCAATGATTGGAGTAGCTGCAAGTGCAAGTGCAACAGGTTTGAACCATCCACCCATTACTTTTCTATCATCAATGTATCCAATGACAAAAGCTGCAGATGTAGTAATAATTATAGCAAGAATTTCATTTAACTGTAAAAATGCATAAAGAATAATTTCTGATACAATAATTCCTACAATTATAGATGGTCCACCAGGTCTGACAACCATTACATTATTTTTTTTGTTCACGTCTTTGACGGTAAGATCTCTTTTTTTTAGAAATTTAATCAGAGGGGGCGTCATTAGAAATACAATAAAGAATGCAGTTATGCAAGAAACTATTGCTGGAAGTATTAGTTCAATCAATTATCTAACTCTTCTTAATTCAGACTTTATGTTATCTGCAAGGGTTAAACCAATTTTATCTATTTCTGATAATTTATTCACTGGAATCTTTGCTAAATCATCTAGATTTTTAATTTTGTGTTTGTATAGAATTCTAGCTCTAACTCTTCCAATTCCTTTTATCCTAACAAGTTCAAGTAATTCTTCTTTAATTCCATAAACGATTCTTTTTCTTAGATTTCCAAGTTCCTCAAGCAAATCTGCTCTCTCAACGTGCTTAGAAATCTCTCTAAGGCAATATGAAAGCCAATTTGCAGTTTCTGCCATTCTATGCATGTCTCCCGACTCTATTCCAAAATTATCAGAAAGGGATAATTCTGAAGATTCTGTAACCCATGCATGTAAAGCTAAAAGACTTCTTGAGCAATCATATTCTGAAATTGGTTCAAGTAATTCTGAAGAATTGTTTTCAATCAAAAGACTGGCAGACTCGTAATCTCTGTTTCTGAGTGAGAATTTTGGATAAAATTCCTCACAATTTGAAATCAAATGCAAGAATCCAAATGTATGTTTTCTGTCTTGTGATACATTTTCAATAGCATCTCTAAAGTATGTTGCAGTTAAGGGATCAATATACAACATTGATGTCTTTTTTCCAAATTCTGTAGCAGCAAATCTTTCACCTTTTTTAATTAATAGATATTCACTAGTAAGAAAACGTAAAGAAATATCAATTGCAAATTTTATTGTAGGTTTTCTTGATTGTGATCCACCAAATGTTTGCAAGAAAAATTCTAAGATCTCATCTTTTTTAATTCCAGGATGTGTAACTACTACACTAAGTATATGAGTACGTAAAGATTTATCATTAGTAATATTTGAAGTAATTGGCTCGGGTTCTCCATTAATGTAATAATCAATCAAGTCTTTAGTATTTCCATTTCCAACAATTATTGCTTCTCCATAATCATCATATTGTGGTCTTCCAGCTCTGCCACAAAGTTGTTTGTATTCTAAGATACTGATTGGTCTATTTGCTCCAACTTTTGCATTGTATCGATTGATACTTGAAATTATGACTCTTCTTGCTGGGAGATTGATTCCTGCAGCTAAGGTTGGTGTGGATGATAGTAACTTTATAGTTCCTTTACGAAATTCTTTTTCTATTGTTTCTCTGCAGTTTTGATTTAATCCTGCATGATGAAATGCAACTCCTTTTTTTATAAGAAATGCTAGTGTCTTTATTAATTCTGTGTGTTCATTTTCTGATAGAATTTTTTTTGATGTTTTTTCTAATTCTACCAAATCTTTTTTTTCTAAAATTTGAGAAATAGCATCTGCCGCTTTTGTTGCAAGTGACTTTGAACGATTTCTAGTCTCTGCAAATACTAGAGATTGACCTCCTTCTTTTACTGATTGTATGCCTAAATCAATAGGAGTTCCACATATACTACGCTCAACTGAGAATACTTTACCGTCATTCATAGTGACTTCTCCTGCATCACATACTCCTTCTGATAGAGGTACTGGTCTCCAGTCACTTTTTACTAGTTTACAGTTAAGCCAATTTGCAATCTCATCAGAATTTGTAATTGTAGCACTAAGACCTACAATTTGTGGGTTTGTCTCCAATAATTTTAGCTGTGTAAGAATCATCTCAAGTGTTGGACCTCGATTTTCATCCCCTATCAAATGAATTTCATCAGCAATTACAAGTCCAATTTCTTCAATCCACTCTACACCATGTCTAATAATAGAATCCATTTTTTCATTTGTTAAAATTAACACATCACTTTTCTCCAAATTCTTTTCAATATTTTCATAGTCTCCGGTAGATATGCTAACTTTGATTTTTTTTCCTAGTGCAACTTTTTCTAATTTTTTAAATTCTGAGAATTTTTCAGCAGCTAATGCACGTAAAGGACTAAGATAAATCACCTTACCATCATTCTTAGAAAGATAACTAATCATCGCAAGCATTGCAATCAAAGTCTTTCCACTTGCAGTAGGGGAAGATACCAAAATGCTTTTGCCATCTAGCAACCCAGATTTTATGCTATCAGCTTGTGGTGGATATAATTTTTCAAACCCTTGTGATTTTAAAAATTTAATTGCAGCGTCAGGAAGATCTAGTTTCTCTATTTTCATACTCGGTTATAATGACCGGGTTTTGATTCATAAATAGATGCTTCTCTGAGCATTCTTCGGATATAGTTTCTTGCCTCATCTTGGGTGAATTTGTCACTCTTTTCAAGTTCTTGGACAAACGTCTTTTCTTCTACTGGAACCTTGTTATCACCCTCTAGACCTCTAAGGACATCCATGAATAATTGCATCTTTGAAATCTCACTTCTTGGTTTTCCTTGTAATACTCCAAGATCTATCTTTCCAGTATTGACATCTACTCCTGCATCTTCAAGCATACTCTGAAGCAAGAAGATTG
>JADFLN010000158.1 GCA_022564385.1 Nitrososphaerota archaeon
TAACTTCGATTACAAATACTATCATCTTATTTTGTTGTAAATCCAAAATTATTATGTGGTTTCCAATTCTCAATCTAAAAAACTGCGAACCTGTCAGTCTTATTACTGCCTGTTCTAATACTGTCAAATTATTCCCATAATGAATTATCCGATGATTTTGTTTGCTGCGGCATTACTTCTAATCTTGATAACAAAGACTCTTCAATTTTATTGGAGCATAAGGATATGAAAGTTGGTTCAATTCCAAAGAGAAGCAGAATAAAATATGATAAAATATTTACTTTGGAAAAATCCTTGGCAATAAAAAAACTTGGAAAAATTAATTTAAAGAAGATGAATCTGATACGAAATTCCCTCAAAAAACTTTTTTCTTAACTCTACAAATGTTGTCATACTTTTTGATCCTCTAGTATTTTGCAGCATGAAGCGACATTAGACATATCTTCACATATGTGTTGCAAGTGGAGATTTTTACCTTCTCCCAAGACATATCTGGGCATAAAAACAGTCTTGCAGAGTTGTTTTAAAGACAAAATTATTCGATTTTAAGATGGTTTTAGTTAGATTCCATATTTTTTAAAAATAGAGTTATAGGAACTTTGCCTTCTAGAGCGTGGTTTTAATCTATCTAGTAACGCATTTGCAGTATCCTTTCTTAGTTTTTTAGATACCACCCTATCCCACCACTCTTTTCCAACATATGGTCCCACCATGTGTGGTGAGAAGAGCAACCGATATTCTGTACCGTATCCTGCTCTGCCGCGAGAGATAGTTCTGGAATGTACAAGACCTGTATTTTTTAGCTCAACTAGCAGATCAGATATTCGTCTATATGACAATGGATTAACGTCATCTTGTATTATTGATTTGTATCTATCATAGATTGCCGAAGTTGCAGTCCAGCCAGAATCATCATTTAAAAGATTACGACAAATAGCTCCAATCAAGTGTTTTTGGTGGTATGACGCATTTGTAACAACTAGCTCTAATCTGTCTTTTTGTAATTTTTGATTTGCAGAATCAATGTCATGTATGGTAATTTTTGTTCCGTCACACAACTCTCCTGCAACACGCAGTAAATCAAGAGCGCGTCTTGCATCGCCATGTTCTGCTGAACCTATTTCTGCACAGTATTGTACAATTTTATCTTCAATCTTTTTTGTAAATGCTTTTTCTGCTCTGTCTTTTAGTATTTGAGATATGTCATCTTTTGTGTATGGTGGGAAAAATACCTCGCTGTTACCCATTCTGGATTTAATCCTGTCATCAAGGGTATACTCTGATAGTGCATTGTTTGATATTGTAATGATACAGAGCCACAGGTCTTTTTGCCGCAGCTCTTCTTCTAGTGTTAGTAATTTGTACATAAAGTCAGAAGGATTATTTCTCTTGTCTGAAAATATCGCATCATATTCATCTAGCACCAAAATCATGAACTTTTTTCCATGTGATTCTAGTCTCTCTGAGATACATTTTGCTAAAACATCAACTGTCTTGTTTATTCCATCTGCACTTTTCAGTGACGGCATGCCAAACTCTGAGAGTATTATATTTGCACAACCAAAAACAGTTTTTGCCTTTCGAAGATTTGCAAATGCAAAGCATGCCAAGTCATCAATATTGTTACAGACAAACTTTACTAGAGTTGATTTGCCTGATCCACTTCTCCCATAAACTGAGATAACTGGAACTACAAATCCCTGTCTTAGACTTTCAATGTGTAATAGTAACTCTTCGGCTTGTTTTTTTCGTCCAATTATATGTGATGGAAGGTATAGTCCATCCAGATACTTTTTTTGTGAAAATATTGAATTTTGTTTTTCTAGTTTTCTGCGTATTTTTTTTAGCCCAGCCTTGCTTAGTTCCGTTGGCAACACATATATCACTATTACCGTAAGATACAGTACAAGTACTTTATAAGAATGTCTATATCATTTTAGAAATTTCTTGTTGGATTTGAAATAATACTTCATAAACCATTTTAGAAAATAGATCTCATCATTTTCTAGATTGCCTTTTTCTAATGCCTTGTAGTATTGTTGCCTTTCTGAATATTTTATGTTTAGTGGAGGATAGTTGTTTTTTATCAGCACATAATTCAT
>JADFLN010000068.1 GCA_022564385.1 Nitrososphaerota archaeon
AAACCTCCTGATAGTAATGCAACTACTTTCTTCTTTTCTGTCATAAAGAGCAGATCCAAATTTCCATATACAAACTTTACATCATACATAAATTAAGAAACAGAGATTTTTGTGTGTGAAGCAACGTAGAAAAAATCTTCTTAAATATGCCAAAGAGATCGATTGCGATACCCTAGTCACATTTGAGCCTGAAAATTTGTTTTACATGACTGGATTTTGGGGTGAAGCAATAGGATTGCTTGAAAAGAATGGAAAAACAATCATCATTGCTCCAGAACTTGAAGTGGGAAGAGCAAAAGAAGAATCTGTAGACTGTGATGTAATTACAGCGGAACGTGGAACTGGCTTAATTTCTTCTCTGATAGAAAAAATTAAGAAAAGTCAAGTTTGTACTGATTGTCAAAATTATTCTATTATGGTGTCTCTGAAAAAATTTATTCCAAAAATAAAATCATCCACAAAACCATTTTATAATTCTCGTATGATTAAAGATGAAAAAGAAATCCAAATACTGAGAAAAGCTTCTAAAATTATTGATGAAATGTTTGATATTTGCTTAAAAAAAATGAAAGTAGGTCAAAAAGAATCAGAATTACAAACAATTTTGATGATATATGCAATGGAGCAACAAATGTTTGACACTGGATACAAATCTACACTTAATCCTCTTATTATTGCTGGAGGTTCTAATGGTGCTTTACCTCATGCTCAAGTCTCTCAAAGAAAATTCAAGAATGGTGATCTTGTAGTAACTGATCTTACACTAAGATACAATGGATATGTTTCTGATGCAACTAGAACATTTGCACTAGGAAAAATTTCAACTCAAGCAAATGAAGCATATGAAATTATTAAAGAATCTCAAAAACTTGGTTTGAAAGCTGTTAAACCAAATGTAGCTTGCAAAGATGTAGATTACGCTTGTAGAAAATATATTGAAGAAAAAAACTATGGTCAATACTTTATCCATTCTACTGGTCATGGAATAGGATTAGAAGTACATGAGCTTCCAACAATTTCACAAAAAAGTGAAACAAAATTAAAAGAAAATATGGCAATTACTATAGAACCTGGAATCTATATTGAAAATAAATTTGGAATTAGAATAGAGGACTCTCTAATTGTGAGATCTCAACCAATTATAATGCATAAATTTACTAAAGATTTAGTCACAATTTGAGTCTAATCATAAAAATCTACTAAATCAATGATGTATTTTGATTCTTGATTATTTGATATAATTTTTCCAGAACTCATATCTACATTCCAATCATAATTCATCTCTCCTTTATGTGACTTAAAATTCAAAACAACCTGATACTCTTCTGAACCTGTACTTGATACAGTTAATTCCACTTTAGTTTTTTTGTTATCATAAATTTTTTTGTCTGAATATTTTTCATCAATTTTCATTTCTATTGCATCCATCACAGTTAATCCAGATTCATTTGGTCCATCATATCCCATTAAGATATCAACAACTTGTTGTTCTTCAGATGAAAGTTCTGGAAAACTACTCTCTAAATCCCCTTTCATTAAATCAGGAATTACAAATAGTATGAACAATCCAATTATACCAAGGTAAATTGGTGCTCTTTTTTTAAGAAATGCTTTAAAATCAGATTTTTTTGGTTTTTTTTCTTTCTCTTTTCTATCCTTAGTCATTTCTATTTCTCCAATTTTCTAGTATCTTGCTGTTAAAATTAAAACTTGCCATGGAAATAGAATTTTACCATTTTTCTTTGTATATTGAGTAGATTTTTCTTTTACTAACTGTTTCAATTCTTTTCTTTTTGAATATTCTAAGGCATCTAGTTTTTCTTTTAGAGGTTTTGGAATATATTTAATATAATTTCTCCAATAATCTTCAAATTTTCCAGGACTATAATGAAAAACAAATTCTTTTACAGATATTTTTGAGAATCCTGCTTTACTGATCTCTTTTCTTAATGCAGATTTTGTACCAAATCTATCAAGATTTGGTGCACCAAAAGGAAGATAATCTGGAATGTATTGAATTACTGAATCTAAAATACTGCTAAAAAAAGGAACCTTCTCTTTTCTACCATGCACAGAAATTCCTATCTTGCCTGATTTTTTGAGGCTATTTCTCATATTTTTTAATGCTTTTTGGGCATTTGGAAAGAAGAAAAGTGCATATTGGCAAGTAACAATATCAAATTTTTTTAAAAAATTAAACTTTTCTGCATCGACATTTACAAAATCTAAATTTGGTTTTCTTTCGTTCCACTTTTTTGCTATTTTAATTGCAGTAATTGAAGTATCAGCACCTATAACATATCCTGAATTACCAACCTTGTTTCGAATTTTTTTTGTTACTACACCTGTACCACATGCAAGATCTAATACTGTGTTGCCCTTGTTAATATCGACTAATTCTATTAATTTTGCAGTACTTTGAAATGGTCCTATACTTACACTAGCCCATCTTTTATGATAACGAGGAGCAACCTCATTCCAAATTTTCATGTTTCTTTGTTTGTATTCTAAATTATTCAATTTCATTTGTAGAATCACTAACCTATGATATATTTTATGTAATATCTTCAAGATCAGATTTTAGCATTCTACCAGTTTCATGATAGTATCTATGTCCAATTTGATCCAATTTTACTTGCAATTTTTTATACTTTGATTTTTTTGATTTTAGTTCAGTTTTTTTATACTCTGCAATTAGTTTTCGAAGTTCTGATTTTTTCATTTTATTCTTTGTTCAATTTGTTTTTTGATAAACTTTGCAATTTTGTGTTTATTCATCCATTTTGACACAACAACTTTCTCAGTATCTACAATAATTACCTGATTATTTTGAGGATTTTTCTTATATCTTGATGAACCAATGTCGTTTGCTACTATCATATCTGAAGATGATTCTTTTAATTTTTTTTGTGCTGATTTGATTAATTGATTTTTTGTTATATTTGTCTCTGCCTTAAAACCTATTAACAATACATTTTTTTGAAATTTTTTGATTTGATCTATAATTTTTGGTGCTTTTTTAAGACTAATTTTCATTTTATTTTTTGAACTTTTGATCTTTTTCTTGCTTGGATATGTTGGAATATAATCAGCAACTGCTGCAGTCATAATTACAATATCAAATTTTTTCTTTAGTTCTGTTTTAACAGCATTAAACATCTCTTTGCTAGATAATACATTGATAATCTTTGCACCATTTGGTGGTTTTTCTTCTCCTGGACCATAAACAAAAGTAACTTTAGCTCCTGCAGAAATTAATTCAGATGCTAAACTTACTCCTGTTTTTCCTGTACTTTGATTTGTAATTACTCGTACAGGATCTATATGTTCAATTGTTGGTCCTGCTGTCATTAACACTTTTTTATTCTTTAATATTGATGAGAATCCAAATTTCTTTAAAACATATTCTAAAACATCTTCTGGTTCTGGAGCTTTAGCTTTCCCTTCAATCATTTGAGGAGAAATAAATTCAATTTTATTTTTTAGAAATCGTATATTTTTTTTTACAGCTAAATTATCATACATTGAATCATGCATAGCTAAACACATTAAGATTGGAATTTTTGATCCAAACCCTACAGTAAGTATAGTAGAAATTGGTGTGTCATCAATACCATTTGCTAATTTTCCCAATGTATTTGCAGTAGCAGGATATACTATTACTAGATCTGATTGATTATAATCTGCTAATCTGATATGTTCTAATTCACCTGTAAGTTTTGTAATCACCTCATTTCCAGTAGCCCATTTGAAATAATCAGGTTGTATCAATTTTGTAGCAGCATTACTTGTTACACATGTCACATCTGCTCCATGTCTCATTAGTAATCTTGCAAGTTCAATTGCTTTGTATGCTGCAACACTTCCTGCAACACAAAGTACAATTCTTTTTCCAGATAATTCTACACCATGTGAACTAACAATATCTAAAGATGGATGATCTCTTTTCTGTATCTTCTTTTTAGCTACCAATTTGTTCACGTAATTTTTTTAACTCTTCATCATTCATTGAAAACCAGTGTTCTGTTGCAGGAAACACACTTGATTCTACATCTTTTTGAAAAATTTCAAGTGATTTTACAATATCTTCAGATAAATTCATGTATCTTTTTGCAAATTTTGGTTTTATCTTATCGTACATTCCTAACAAATCTTGAACAACTAGTACTTGTCCATCACAATCTACTCCTGAACCAATTCCAATTGTGGGAATACCAACAGTTTCAGAGATAATTCCTGCAACCTCATGACTGACCATTTCTAATACAATACTAAACACACCTGCTTCTTGAAGTTCTTTTGCATCCTCAATTAACTTCATTGCTGTGTCTTTTGTTTTTCCTTGTACTTTGTATCCCTCTGAAAGTATTGTAGTTTGAGGTTGTAATCCAATATGACCCATTACTGGAATTCCTATATCCACAATTGCACTAATTGTCTTAACCATTACCGAACCCCCTTCAAGTTTTACAGCATCAGCTCCTGCTTTGATTAGTTTACCAGAATTATTGATAGCATCTTCTATACTTGCTTGATATGACATAAATGGTAAATCTGACACCAGTAATGAATTCTTTCTTGCTCTACTAACTGCTTCTGTAAACATACACATTTGATTCATTGTTACAGGAATTGTATTTTCATAACCAAGCATTACCATACCTGCACTATCTCCAACTAACAATACATCAATTCCTGATTTATCACACAGAGAAGCTAGAGTATAATCATAACTTGTAATTACTGAAATTTTTTTCTTTTCTTTTTTCATATTTAGAATATCTTGTACTGTTTTATGCAACTCTGGCTCTCCTTGTAAGATAATTTTTTATTTGAATGATATTTTCTGCGAGATTTTTCTTATTATCAAAATCATTAACAATTTTTTGAAGAATTCTTCGATTCTTTTTAGATAATTTTTTGGATTCGTCAATTAACAAATCAATTGCTCGTGTAACATTATCAACAATTGTAATGCTAGCAGTTTGTGAAGTTCGAGAAAGGGGATTTAGATCAAATGTAATAACAGTTTTTCCTGCCTTTCTAAGTGCTATTGTTCTATCTCCATCTTCTAGAGGTACAACTACAACATCAGCTGCAAAAATTCCGTTTTTATCCACAATCCTTCTAGCTGAATCAATACCTGATAATTTTGTAGATGAAGCAAGTCTCGTACCTAAAATCTCTCCTGCTCCATTCTTTTTGAGCGTCTTAATTATTGCCTGTTGCCTCTTTTTGTTAGTATAAAACAGATTTACCTCAAGTTTTGCCTTAGTCTGTTTTGATAGTTTTACGATTTGTTTGGGACATAATGCTGTGATATTTCCATTAACTGAGATTACAGGTATTTTAGCCAGAAGAAGTTGTGCTGCTGCAGCCTGAATGGCCTGCTTTGCAGCCTTGCCTGTTTTTTCTCCTAATAGATAATCAAAAGCCTCTCCTCTTCCTTGAGCCAAGAGTCCCTCTTTTGCAACCAATCCATTATCAAACCCATTTACAAGTTTTTCACGAATTAAAAGTGATTTAGCTCTTGGGTGTGATTTAGGAATTAAAGGCATATAATTTCAATTAATTGTAAAGAACTCTAGCACCAGTATTATCTAATTCTGATTTTATTATTATTCCATCAGGATATTTTTTTAAAATCTCTAAAACATTATCTTCATCTTCTTTTGGAATCATTGAAAAAATTGTTTCTCCAAAAAATGCAACTCCACATTTAATATTATTTTTTGATAACTCAGTAACTAATTTTTGCATTCTTGGAGTTATAACATCTACAAATTTTGCAAATTCTAATGACATGTCTTGAAAATGTTCATAATTTTTTGATTTTAATAATTTATTTACCATTTTTCCACCAAGACCATTAATTTGAGATAAACGTTCTTTGATGAATTTATTTGTAGAAATTGGAGAGAAACATATCATGATTACAGATATTTTATCTGTAAAGATTTTTTCAACAGAACCAACTCCTGGAGCACCAGGTTTTACACGGATTTCAAAACCTCCATGAAATGATGCTAAAACATCTCCTAATCCAGTTTTACAATTAACTTCTGCATTATGTGCAATTTGTCCAATTGTTGTTTTATCTAATTTTGTTTTAAGAGCTTGATCTAATGCAAATGATAGTGATAATGCTACTGCACCACTAGAACCTAAACCATATCCAACTGGAATTGATATCTCGTGTTCAATATTAAAAAACTTATTTGAAAATTTTCCAAGCTTTAAAAATTTATTTAAAACAAATTCTGAAACATCTGTTTTATCTGATCCATATCCCTTTGTTGTTATTCTGAAGTTTGATTTTTGATTATCTTTTGTATCTATTTTTACTCTTGTTGTAACTCCTTGTTTAATTGAGAATCCTGCTCCTGTGGATCCTAAATTCTCTAAAGCATTTTGATTGTCATCTAAATGAGCTTTGAAAAAGCCTGTGATATGAGCAGGACAAAATGCCGTAGCCTCCATTAACTTTAGTTTAAATTTTACATAAAATATAAGAATATGGCTTAAATTAATTAAACTAGTATAAATTGACTAAATTTATTCGACGACTACAAAGAATTGGAAGTAGCATTTTAGTATCGTTACCAAAAGAGTGGATTGATGCAAATAATCTAGATAAAGGCCATCAAGTAGAAATCGAAACCGGACATGATAGTATTTCAATATCTGTAAACAAAGAGACACGTACAACAAAAGAACTTATAATTTCCTATCCATTGCCTAAAGAAGAAAATATTGTAGCTAACATTACAGGAGCTTATCTTTTAGGATATGATATCATTCAAATAAATTCAAAATCAATTATTCCAGCAGAAGACCGAGAAAAAATTCGTAATTCTATGAGAAGATTAGTTGGAATGGAAATTATTGAAGAAGATGCATCTCATATCAACACACAATTTCTTTTAGATACAATAGCACTTGATCCAGAAAAGATTCTCAAACGAATGAGCTCACTTGCTCTTGGCATGTTTGATGATGCATCAAATGGATTAATTTTAGATGACAAATCCAATTTACAAACATTATCTAAACGTGATGTTGAGGTTAATAGACAATATTTCTTACTTGTACGTTTAATTCGTAGTACTCTTGTTGACAAAAGATTAGCTAGTGCATTTAATTTAGAAAATATTGATATTATTGATTATAGAGTTGCAGCAAGTCTTCTTGAAAATGCAGGTGATTCTATTGTTGAACTTTCCAATTTTATTTACAACTCATCTTTATCAAAAGAGCACTCAAAAAAAATCTTTGATATAGTAAAGGATTTCAGTAAACTTGCAGAAAAATCTATTAATGCATTTACAAAACCTGATAGACTTTTAGCCATTAAAGCAATATCACTACATAAAAAATATGAAGAAAAACTTAGTAAACTAAGAATTACACTGGATAATAAAAAACAAATTCCAATAGACTTTCTTGATTTGATGTATATGTTTGAAAGAATAGCAAAATCTTGGGCTGATGTGGCAGATCTTGTATTGCCCATCTACAATAAATAATTAGTATAATTTCTTTTTAGCAGCATAAGTCAAGACTGCACAAATTGTTTTTGAATCTTGAATTTTTCCAGATTTTATCATTCTAAGAAGCTTTTGCATATCCATTTTTACTACAGATAATATCTCATCATCATCTAGTTTCAAACCAGCAATTTTCTTTAATCCTGTGGCTAGAAAACAGTGAATTATCTCAGAATTATATCCAATTGATGGATAGTAGGTGATTAATGGGGTCATCTTTTTTGCTCTATAGCCCGTTTCTTCTTCTAGCTCTCTGAATGCACATTTTATCGGTTCTTCTCTTTTCTCTAATGTTCCAGCAGGAATCTCTAAAACA
>JADFLN010000069.1 GCA_022564385.1 Nitrososphaerota archaeon
ACTTCATAATCATTACATGATGAACCAGATCCATTTAGAAAATACTCAATCTTGTATCTAGATAACATTGCACCAAACAATCCAGAATACCAGTTAATCGTGGCATCTTGACCCAAGTCAGTCCTTCTTGTGCAGAAATTAACTGAGCTTTGATCCATCATTTGTAACGTGGTAATGTCTAATTGTGCATTTGGAGCGAGATTTGTATTTAGTAATTCTAGATATGCTTGTTGTTTTTCTGCTTTTGGGGAGTATAATTCCTGAATAATTGTTGCTTTACTACTCTCATCTGCAAAAATAACATTTCTAGAGATAGTAGAGATTCCATCTTCGGATAAACAAGACAAAATATGAATTGGTTTTTCTATTTCAAGATTTCGTGGAATATGAATAAAAGCTCCGGAATTAAATGCTGCATTGTTTAGTGCAGTAAATTTGTCCTCATTAGAATTTGATGCCTCTAATGCTTTTTTTACTAAATCAAAGTTATTTTGAATTGCATCCACTAGAGAAGAAATTACAAGTCCTTTTGATTTTAATTCATCAGAGATATTAATTCTGTGAGTATTGGTTCCAATTTGAATAATACATGTTTCATTTTCTAACTCTCCAAGTCTTTTTTTAAGAAAACTAGGAATAGTATCAACAGTAGATATTGATAGTGAAACTTGTTGTGGATCCATTTTTTTTGCATCAGTGTATTTATTGTAAAGTGGAGATAGTTCAAGTGGTAATTTCTCATATATAGATAAAGAATTTTGTCGGTATTCTTTCAGCCAATTAGGTTCATTTCTTGATGAAGAAAGCTCATCAATATGACTTACGTTAAGTTTTGAAAGAGTTTCTTGAGACATTGTAAATCAAAATGGAATTGGGAGTTTATCCCACAGAATCATCCATTTCTAGTTTAATGAGTCTGTTTAATTCTACAGCATATTCCATTGGTAATTCTTTTGTAAATGGCTCCATGAATCCATTGACAATCAGAGTTAACGCTTCTTCTTCATTAAATCCACGACTCATAAGATAGAAGATTTGTTCATCACCAATTTTTCCAACTGTTGCTTCATGAGTAATAGTAGCATCTTCTTGGTTAATTTCCATGTATGGATAAGTCTCAGTCCTTGATGTATCGTCAAGTAATAATGCATCACACCTTACAGTGGCTTTGACATTTGTAGCACCTTTTGCTACATGAAGTAATCCTCTGTAAGTGGAACGCCCATCTAGTCTGCTAACTGACTTTGATGTGACTTTAGAGGTGGTGTTTGGTGCAAGGTGAATCATTTTTGCGCCTGTATCTTGATGTTGTCCTTTACCTGCAAAGGCAATTGATAGTGTCTCACCATATGCTCGTTCACCCATAAGATAGATTCCAGGATACTTCATTGTTAACTTACTTCCAATATTTCCATCAATCCATTCAACTGTTGCACCTTCATATGCATAAGCACGTTTTGTTACAAGATTGTAAACATCACTACTCCAGTTTTGAATTGTTGTGTATCTTAGTTTTGCATCTTTGTGTGCAACTAATTCTACAACAGCAACGTGAAGTGATTCTGAAGAATAAACAGGAGCAGTGCATCCCTCAATGTAATGTACTTCTGCACCTTCATCCACAATGATTAGTGTTCTTTCAAACTGACCCATGTTTTCTGTATTAATTCTAAAGTATGCTTGTAAAGGCATGTCAACTTTTACGCCAGGTGGAATATAGATAAATGAACCACCACTCCAAACTGCACTGTTTAGTGCTGCAAATTTATTATCCTCTGGAGGAATAATTTTACCAAAGTATTTCCTGAAAAGCTCAGGGTGTTCTTTAAGAGCCGCATCAGTATCCAAAAATATAACTCCTTGTTTTGCCAAGTCTTCTCTTAGGCTGTGATATACTACTTCAGATTCATATTGTGCGCCAACACCTGCTAAAAATTTCTTTTCAGCTTCTGGAATTCCAAGCTTTTCAAAAGTATTTTTGACATTTTCTGGAACATCATCCCAATTCTTCTCGACTTTTTCTGTTGCTCTCATATAATAATAGATATTTTGGAAATCAATAGTACTAAGATCACCACCCCAAGTTGGCATTGGTTTTTGCATAAAAATTTCATAGGAACGCAATCTAAAATCAAGCATCCATTGTGGTTCGTCTTTCAGCTTACTGATTTCAATTACAGTATCCTTAGACAGTCCTTTCTTGCTAAGGTGAACATACATTTCTGTAGAGTCTTTAAAATCATATTTTGAATAATCCATGTCAAGATTTTCAGTAGCCATGCTAGAAATAACTATGTTATATTATAAATACATGAGTAAAAATAGGCAGAGCTAAATAGCTTCAGCTAAATATGAGAATTTAGCTAAAGAAAAGATCCATCTAGAGAAATCACTGTTTATTACTGTATAATATATCAGGTATGCATTAACAGACATTACAACATTAGAATTACTAAAAATACGCATAAAGAAATTCTCAAGAAAATGTTACTATTACACCAAAAGAAGATAGAGTATTTTAATTTCATAATAACATAATAAAATAGTTGAAAACATTCATCATTCTTCTGTTATTTTTTACAATTTCAGTCTCTCCAACATTTGCAGAAGAAGTATCTCAAGGCTGGGAGAGACTAGGAGACATGCCTGAAGTAAGATCTGAGATGGAGTCAGTTGTAATAGATGAAAAGATCTACATCATTGGAGGTTTAGATAACATAGGTCATGCTACAAACTCTGTTTTTGTTTTTGATACTAAAGATGAATCTTGGAGTATAGGAACTTCTATGCCTTTAGCATTGCATCACGCAGGTGCGGCATCCTATGATGACATGTTGTATGTTGTAGGAGGTTATCTTGAAGGTTGGACTCCATCCAATGCCTTGTTGATTTATGATCCTGTAATGAATTCTTGGAGTGATGGTACTGAAATGCCAACTCCACGCGGGGCCTTAACTGCACAATTTGTTGATGGTAAGCTATACGCCATTGGCGGATTCAATGAATTTACTCGTGCTGAAAATGAAGTCTATGATCCTGTAACTAATTCATGGGAAACAAAATCTCAAATGCTAACACCTAGAGAGCATCTTGCATCATCAGTATTAGATGATCAGTTGTATGTCATTGGAGGAAGAAATGGGCAATTAAATGTAAGCGCTAATGAAATGTATGATCACATAACAAACACATGGAAAGTTTTAGAACCACTTCCCACAGCTAGAAGTGGATTGACTGCATCAACTCTTAGTGATGCAATCTTTGTTTTTGGTGGAGAAGGTCCTTTGTATACTTTTGAAGAAAATGAAGCGTATATTCCTGGAGAAGGATGGTTCACACAACAGCCAATGCCAATATCCAGACATGGTTTAGCGTCATCGACTGTTGAAGAAAATATCTATCTGATTGGTGGTGGAGTAATTCCAGGTTTTAGCTATAGTGCAATTACTGAAAAGTATCATAACACTATAGTGCCAGAGTTTGGAATAGTCATATCAATAGTTTTTGTGATATCGATTGTTACAGTAATTTTATTTACAAAGTCTAAAATCATTAATTGACAAATTCTCTATTCATGATTTGTACATCATCAAGTTTGTTCCTAAATGTTATCAGTCTTCGTATAGCTTCAAAGTTTGCTATTACTGCCAGGATGATCAGCATTATTGGAATTTGATTAGTTAAAGCACCAATAACTATAAGCAGTAACCTTACATCCCTACCCATTCTAAACTTTGATTTTTTTGCCATATCTCCATTTTTAAAAATTGAATCATATTTGCTACTAGTGTAACTATTAAGGAAAGTTCCAATTAGTGCAGAAAATCCAATTATCCATATTGTGGTATCTCCGGTCATACTCCAGTAACCATATGCTAGTCCAAAAATAATGGCAGCATCCACATATCTGTCTAAAACGGCATCAAGCCAACCGCCATACTTTGTCTGTCTTAACTTAAGACGTGCTACTTCCCCATCGCATCCATCCACTATGGAGTGGATATGAATTAGTATTCCTCCCAAAATTAGATAAAAATATTCTCCGCTAAAGAAAAAAGAAGCACCAACTAAACCAATAACTGTACTCAGAATTGAGATCTGGTTTGGCGTAATTCCCGTCTTTAGCAATAACTTTGTAATCCTCAGTGAAATTGGCCTGTTGAGTATCCTAGATACTGGCCCATCGGTATCTTTTTTGAGTTTGTTGCAAATGAGTAGTTCAGCGTTTCTTCTGTCTGTTTTATCATCAACGTCAATCCAGAAATTATCTCCAAGGTCCATGTATCTCATCTTGTGTCGTTGTGCTAGAATTTTTATTCCGCCAGAAAGACCCTCATCTCCTTGGGAGATGCTTTGGTCTAACACATCAAAAATTACAGGATTGCATATGAATATTCCAGTATCTATACAGTTGTAATCAGCCAGATCCTTTCCAATTAAATCTATTCTATGATCTACCGTCAGAACCTTTGTAGCGTCATCTATGTTTAGATGATCTCCAGGATTTCTATCAACACATAGGATGCATTCATCGTTTCCAATCTTTGTTTTTAATAGTTCACTCAATATCCTGTGGTCATAGTTGTGATCAGCCATCAATAATACAAATGATTCCTTGAAATGATCTCTAGCACTTAGAATTGAAATTGCATTACCTCGAGTCCACGAGTCATTTTGAACATACTGTATCGTTACACCATATTTTTTTCCATCAGAGAGTTGTTTTTTAATCTTCTCACCATTGTATCCTGTGACAATACAAAATTCTTTGATTCCTGATTTTTTTGCAGTAAGTATCACCCGCTCTATAAGACCCAAACCAAGAAGTGTTACCAATGGTTTTGTATCTCCGATGGGTCTTAGTCTTTTCCCTTGACCTGCTGCAATAATTAACGCTTTCATTTTTATCATTATTTGTTTATTTCAGACATTATTTGATCTAGAATTGCTTGATTTGCTGCACCAACAAACGACAATCTAGTCATTGTTCCAAAATCTAAATCTAATGGTTGTGAGTCTGCATCTACAATTAAACCACCCGCTTCTTTTATGAGTAAATATCCTGCTGCCATATCTTGAACTCGAATTTTATCACGTAAATCAATGAAAACATCTATTGAGCCTTTGGAAAGATATGCCATCTCAAGTGCGTTAGCTCCAAAATGTCTTGTAGGGCCGTAATGTTCAAAAATTGTTTGTAATTTTTTCAAAAGTTCTGGGGATGCACCAGATGTATTCACCCCCACAATTTTGTATGCTGTCTCTTTATTTTGTACATGAATTTTAGTCTCATTCAAAAATGCACCTTTTCCTTTTGATGCCCAATATTGTTCTCCATTTGATAGATTAGTAACTACTGCATCGGTTATAGAACTCAGTTTATCACCTGTGGCAAATGCTAAGGAACAACAAAAGAACGGAATGCCGCTCACTGCGTTGGCTGTTCCATCAATTGCATCCATGATGACATATCCTTTTGGATTATCATTAATTTCAACACGTCCACATTCTTCACCTAGAACAACACAGTTGAAATTAATTTGTTTCAGATAATCTAGAACTGTTTTTTCAGCTACAATGTCAATATTTCGTGAAATATCCCCACCAGCACCTCTGCCAAAATCATCTGCAGCATCTTCTGTTCCAGCTAGGTCTTTTACATTATCATAAACTTGTTTTGAGACTTGACGTAAGACTTCAATTACTTCCATGACACAATTGAGTTTTTTAGTAATTTAAAGGAAGAAAATTCCAGAAAAGCTATTTTTTGAAACACTTGCAGGCACAGTCAAACATTCCTGCCTTCCCCATACACTGATCATGATATTCGTGATGACATTTCTCACATATTACCATAAATTACATCAATTAATCCATATTAAATCTCTTTAAATGTGGTTTCTCTGAGTTGATTCTTGTTGGTATTTACTAAACCCATAATTGACATTGTAAATGTTGTTGCATCAGCTACAGTAGATCAAGCATTAGATCTAAATGATATTACAAAAAAATTTCCAGATACTGAATACCACCCTGAACAATTTCCAGGATTAGTATTTAGGCTGAAAAACCCAAAGACCGCAACTCTAATTTTTAGAACTGGTAAAATGGTATGTACTGGTTCAAAATCAGAAGAATTAGCAAAAAAGGCAGTAAAAACAGTTGTACAAAAACTTCGAAAGGGTGGAATTAAAATTAAAAAAGATGCAGTTGTAACAGTTCAAAACATTGTATCTTCAATAAACCTAAGAGGGAAGATTAATCTTGAAAAAGCTGCACGAACATTGCCTCGAAGTATGTATGAACCTGAACAATTTCCAGGATTAATTCACAGAATGGTTGATCCTAAAACAGTAATTCTAGTTTTTGCATCAGGTAAATTAGTCTGTACTGGAGCAAAAACTGCGAAAGATGTGTATCGTGCAGTGAATAATCTTCATAGTTTGCTTGAGGAAAAAGACTTGATGATGTATGATTAGACTCGAATTTTATCATACAAAATATGATGATTTTTTTTCTAAAATAATATAATTTCTTGGAGAACTTGGTAATTCTTATTATACTAAGATTAATTCATAATATTATGAAATATTGCCATGATTGTTTGACTCCGCTTAGTAGTAATTCAAAAGAAGAAATTTGTGATATTTGTAAAAAAGATAGAGCACTAAAACAAAACTCTACAGCTTAGAACTTTGCTTAAAATAAACCAATTTCAAACTCTTGTGACTCATCAAGGCTTCAGTAAAGACAAAGAATTTAGAACAAAGTAGGATCCTACAAAAGTAGTGAAACTAGAAACTATCAATTTAGCAGATAATCTACAAATCTGCAGAATTCTAAATGGAATGTGGCAAGTCTCAGGAACTCATGGACAGATTGACAAGCAAAAAGCAATCAAATCAATGATAGACTATCACAATAATGGATTTACTACATGGGATTTGGCAGACATTTATGGACCAGCAGAATCATTCATTGGTAAATTTAGAAGTGAATTAAACTCAGATCAAACAACAAACACGCAAGCACTAACAAAGTTTGTTCCAAATCCAGGTCCAATGTCAAAAAGTATTGTAGAGCATTACATTGATCAGTCTTTGAAAAAAATGAACACAGATACTTTAGATTTAGTACAATTTCACTGGTGGGATTACAATAATCTTAGCTATTTGGATGCAATGAAACATTTGTTTTCCCTTAAAGAAAAACAAAAGATCAAACATGTTGGGCTGACAAACTTTGATACAGAAAGAGTCAAAATAATTACTGAAAACGGATTTACACCAATATCAAATCAAGTACAATATTCCATACTAGACCAAAGAGCAGAAAAACTTATGGTGCCATTTTGCCAAAAACATGAAATCAAAATATTAGCATATGGGGTACTGCTTGGAGGATTTTTCTCTGAAAAATATCTTAGAGTAGATGAACCAACCAGAGCAGACCTTGATACTGCAAGCCTTCAAAAATATTACAACATGATTCAAGAATGGGGGGGATGGGAGTTATTCCAAGAATTACTAGTTACATTAGAAACAATTTCAAAAAAACATGATTGCAGCATTGCAAATGTTGCTACAAGATTCATCTTAGATAGACCAGCAGTTGCAGGAACAATTATTGGTGCAAGACTAGGAATTTCTGAACACATTAAAGATAATTTTAAAGCATTTGATGTAAAACTAGACTCGGATGATCTCTCTGCAATATCATCTATTACATCAAAGGCAAACGATCTCTTTGAGATAATTGGAGATTGTGGTGGAGAATATAGATAATCAAAAATCATGCAACAGTTAAAGTATTTTTCATTACATTAAATGCACCTGCAATAGTATGAACTTCTGCAACA
>JADFLN010000007.1 GCA_022564385.1 Nitrososphaerota archaeon
ATGATAATCACAAAATCAAAGGGTATGTTGGTGTGAGAACTCCAATTACTGAACTGATGGTAATGACAGGCATTGAAGGTGCATGTCGTGACATGGAAGCAGGCAAACCAGTCAAAGCACATCTAAAGAAAGTTGTTGAAAAACTACGAACAGGAGACTATCAAATCACTGACAACGTTTGAGCAATGGTTACCACAATTAACGTGCCAATTGTTCAAAGATGTCAACTCCAAGAAGGAATACTTGAAGTCACTTGCAAGCTACATGGGAATGAATTTCCATATAAAGCTGGGCAGAATATCCAAGTTACCCTACCCTCTCTTCTTTTTAATGATCCTAAAGGAAAAACTAGAACATTTAACATTCTTTCATCACCAAATAATTCTGAATACATCTCATTTGCATTTTTCATGTCGGACAGTGGATTTAAAAAATCAATAAGTCAAATTCCAGAAAATTCTAAAATTCAAATCAAAGGCCCCTTTGGCTTATTCACATTACCAAATGATAACAA
Source organism: Nitrososphaerota archaeon (assembly GCA_022564385.1). Taxonomy (GTDB): domain Archaea; phylum Thermoproteota; class Nitrososphaeria; order Nitrososphaerales; family Nitrosopumilaceae; genus Nitrosopumilus. Next base: position 515 of record JADFLN010000007.1, read on the forward strand.
AAATCTTGTCTTTATTACAGAAGGTGTTGGTGTTATCCCAATTATTGGGATTATTTTATTTGCAACAGAAGAAAAATTAAGAAACAATATGATACTTCTTCTCTCTGGCAAAAAAGATATTCCTTACGGTGATGATCTTGCATCTATTGAGAAAATAAATAGTAATTTATCTGTTAAAACTAAAATTGGATCTATTACCTCTTCATTTATTAAAAATAATATAAAAGATTTTAAAAATACTTTGTTTTATCTTTCTGGTACATCTGAAACCATTTCAAAAATTAAACTCATTCTTCTACAAAATGGAGTAAGCATTAGAGATTTGATGATAGAAGAGTTCATTGGATATTAGTCCAGATAAAACAATATCGGTTTGATCATTTTAAACAAACTAACAATTATCTTCTTTTTATTTTATTACTTATTTAATGTCAACAGAAACAATAATGAGCGATATGATACAGGTAGTGACCTTTACTATTACAGACAAATTAACAAAGAAAGGTAATTATGCTGTACCAATTGATAATGTCAAAGAAATAAAAATTGTAGATACTATCACAAAAATACCCAAATCGAAATCTTATGTAAAAGGAATCATGAATCTGAGAGGAAAAATTATTCCAATTATAGATGTAAATGATAAAATTGGTGCACTTTCATCTACAAACGTAGACAGTTCAAAACAAAGAATCCTAGTAGCAGATGTTAATGGTTCACTTACTGGACTATTGGTTGATGAGGTAAATGAAGTAATGCGGTTCCCAATAAAAGATATTGAACCTGTTCCTACAGGTGCATTTGAAAATGATACCTTCATCCGAGGAATAGTTAATGTTAAAGATAAAATAATTATTCTTCTTGATATTGCCAAGTTCCTTGAGGGTGCTGATTTTATTAAAGAATCAATATCTACAACCACAGAAACAACACCTGAATCTACCACAGAAACAACACCTGAATCTACCACCGAAACAACACCCGAATCCCAATCAACTGAAAATGATGAAGGTATACTGCCTGAAATCGATGAAGTAATCAAACAAGAAACACAAAATTAGAGATTATCTCAATATGCTGAGGTTACTCTATTTTTGATATTTTTCCATTTTGGCAATCAAAGTTGATAATTTTTACCATTATTCTTAATTCATTAGTAATGTAATGTCTTGTAGTGATACCAATATACCGATCTGATCTTAATTCAATGTGGGATAAAATTGATCTTAGATCAAAAGAAGATGTTGAAAAAGAAGGAAATATGTGGGGGTTGCAATATCTGGAAGGATTAATTGATGAATTAGTTGAATTAAAAATTAAAACAAAAAAAGAAAATAATCCTATCTTATATAATCAATTACAAACTTCATTAATGAGAGCCCATGAAATTCAAAGCGAATTAAATGAAAAACTAAAGAATCATTAATTTTATTTTCTAGTTTGTTCGACATGCACACACATTAAATTATTATTGCTTTCTTTGTTTAAAAACTATGATTCTTTTTGTTATTGAAAAATCTACAATATTTGTTCAAGGAGATATTGAATCCCCATGTTAGAACAACAATTACAACCAATCAAAGTATGTATAGTAAATGATTCAAATCTAATGCGAAAATATTTATCTAATTTAATCTCCATTGATGGGATTGATGTAATTTCAACAGCAATTGATGGTGTGGATGCATTATCTAAAATTTCTGTAAAACAACCTGACGTGATTTTGTTGGATTTGGAAATGCCAAAAATGGATGGTTTGACATTCATTGATGAAATGATAAAGTCTGGAATATTGTTCCCAACTATAGTGGTAAGTAATTTTTCACAAAATGGCTCAAAATTAGTTTTGGATGCATTAGAAAATGGTGCAGTTGATTTCGTTCTTATTCCGTCTGACTCTAAAGATAATAAAAAACTTCAAGATAATTTAATTACAAAAATTAAAATCGCTTATAAATCTGACCCAATACAATTAATTCAAGATAGTATTAATTCCCTTAGACCTCCACGAAAAATTACTCCGAGAATTGATGCCTCTGAACGATTAGTTGTGATTGGTTCTTCTACCGGTGGCCCTGCAACAGTTCAAAAAGTTTTAAGTGATTTACCTCTTGACATTCCTGCAGGAATCTTACTTGTCCAACATATGCCTAAAGGGTTTACAGCACCATTTGCTGCTAGACTGTCCAAAAATTCTGGATTTGTAGTTAAAGAAGCAAAGGAAGGTGATTTAATTATGGATGGTGAAATTCTGATTGCCCCTGGAGATTATCACATGGTTGTACAACCCAATAGGAAAATCCATCTTGATTCAAGCGATAAAAGATTTGGTGTTAGGCCCTCTGTAAATATGACTATGATTTCTGCATCTGAAGTTTATGGTGCAAGTTTAGTGGGTGTAATTCTTACTGGGATGGGACATGATGGTGGATTTGGAATGAAGTTAATTAAAAAAAGAGGTGGGCATACGATAGTGCAAGATAAAAAAACAAGTATAATTTTTGGGATGCCACAATCTGTAATTGATCTTAATGCTGCTGATCATATTTTGAGCTTAGACAAAATCTCTGCAAAAATTTCTAAGGAGGTACAAAATCTTGTCAGATAACAACTATCGTGAAATGTATGTATCTGAAGCATTAGAACATGTTGAATTGATAAATCAAACTCTTTTACAACTAGAAGAACAGCCTGAAAATAGATCTTATCTAGATCAAGTATTTCGTTCAGCACACACAATCAAAGGTATGGCATCAACAATGGGGTATGATGAGACAAGAGAACTATGTAAAAATATTGAAAATATATTTGATAATATTAGAAACGGTGATGAAAAATTAACGCATCATCTTACTAGTGCACTTTTTGTATGTGTTGATCTTTTAGAACAGATGATATCTGATGAAAAATTAAGAGTTGATTTGATACCATACTTGAAAAAATTAGAAAATCCTGAAGATGAAGTTGAAGATCTCCATGTACGTGAATCTGTTGTAACAATGGTATCTCCTACTATTAGAGTCAAAATGGCAGATCTTGATTCTTTGGTAAATTTAGTTGGAGAACTGTTGATATCTAAAATGCGATTAGAACAAACAATTCAAGAAGAAAATTTAGATGAATCAAAAAAAGTAATGACAGACGTAAATCGTTTGATCAGTGATTTACAATATCAATCTATGCAGATACGACTTGTTCCACTTGATCAAGTTTTCAGTAGATTTAGTAGAACTGTACGTGATATATCACAAAAACTTGCAAAGAAAATCAAATTGAACATGAATGGATCTGGAATTGAACTTGATAGAAGTGTTTTAGATTCTATTACTGATCCACTTTTACATATTTTGAGAAATTGTGTAGATCATGGTATTGAATCTACTGAAGAACGAATGAAATGTGGAAAACCTGAAATAGGAAACATTACACTTACTGCTTCAAGAAAGGGTGAGAATATCGTTATTACAATAGTTGATGATGGAAAGGGCATTGATTCAGAGAAAGTAAAAGAAAAAGCAGTAGATAACGGAATTATTACTCAAGAGGAAGCAAACAAAATGTCTCATCAAGATGCAATTCAACTGATTAAATCTGCTGGATTATCTACTGCAAAAGAAGTAACTGATGTTTCAGGACGAGGAGTTGGAATGGATGTAGTGATGTCTCAGGTAGAACATGTTGGTGGGTCTGTCAAGATTACTAGTGAAAAAGGAAATGGTACCACCATAGTACTATCTTTACCATTGAGTCTTTCAATTATTAAAGGTCTATTAGTGGTTGTGGCTGGGCAACGATTTGTACTTCCTTTATCCAACATAATTACTACACTTAAAGTAAAACCTGTAGATATATTTTCATTACATGGAATTGAGGTAATTAAACTTCAAGAAAGAATCATACCTTTGATTCAACTAGGCAAATTTCTAGAAATTGAAAATAAAGAATCAGACACTTCAAAATCTATAACTATTATAGTAATTGAAAACGACGGAAAAGAACATGGACTTATAGTTGATAACTTTGAGAGAAATCAAGACATTGTAATTAAAAAACTGGATAAAAACGAATCTTCAAATTTGTTTTCAAATGCAACAATACTCCCAAGTGGACAGGTAGCATTAGTGATTGATCCATCCCTGATAATCCCTTAGGTGATTTAATGAACTTAGAAGGTACAGAAATTCAAAAATTAACTGGGGCTTTTGATGATTTCATTACAAAAAAAACATCTAATGCATTATCTATTCTACTAAATGAACCAATTGAGCACAAGTTAACTATGTTTGAAAATAGTGTAAATTCTACTGAAAATGGTTGTTTACCAACGAGTGAAATCAAAATGTGTTCAGTTCGATTAAACTGTAAAGGTGATCTTCACATTGAATTATTGTATACTACAAAATTACTTGATGGACTGAGAATTGCATCCAAATTGATTGGTGCGGAGGTTCATGAAATTGATGAGATGGGCACATCTGCTTTACAAGAAGTTGCCAATATTTTGACTGGTTCTTTCTTTAATGCTTTGTCTGAAAACACCGGATTTTGTGTTAATCTTTCTACACCTGTATTTAAAGAGGGGGAATTACAAGATTTGCTCTTAGAACCCCTATGTGCTGTTGTGAATCCTACAAAAGATGCCATAATCACTGATGTTTGCTTACGTGGAAAAAACACTGGAATTGAAATCCATATGTTAATTATTCAACATCCTGAACATGCAAGAAAACTAATTTCTCGTAAAGAGGGAAACTCTAAAGGAATTGAATATGAACATTCTTCTAATAGTAGTTTGTTGGGAAATAAAAATTCTGCGATTGATGATTTGTTAGCTGATTTTGATCATGAAGTACTTTCTTCTAAAGGAAACTCTGAAATTGATTCATTATTGAATGATTCATCTATGCAAAATGATACAAATAATTCTGAAATTGATTCATTATTAAAAAAAGTAATAGGGAATAATTAATAATGCATTTAAATCATTTAGTAGAAACTCCAAAAGATATTTCAATTCCTATGGGTGGGCTTCAAATCGCTAGTGGCAATACTATACTGAGAACTTTTGTTGGTTCTTGTGTTGCAATATGCATATACGATACGGAAAAAAAAATTGGAGGTATGGCACATGTTATGTTGCCAAAAAATAATACTGCAAAATCTACTAAAAATACAAAACAAGAAGGAAAATATGCGGATGAAGCAATTGATGTAATAATTGAGAAACTAAACAACATGGCTCCTAATTTAAAATTACAAGCAAAGATTGCAGGTGGAGCAAAAATATTTACTCATGAAAGTGAAACTGGAGGACTAAATATTGGGAACAACAACATTATTGAAATTCGTTTAATTTTACAAGAAAAAAAGATCCCTCTTGTTTCTCAATCAGTTGGGTCAAAAAGTGGAAGATGGGTAACATTTCATTGTAATTCTCAAAGAGTAATTGTGAAAGAAAAAGAAGGTGAAAAAATAATTTGATGGAACCAAAAATCATTCACAAGTTAGATCTTGTAATAAATGAAGTCAAGAAAAAAACTGGAATAAACATCCAAAATTTTAAACACGCATTCTTAGAAAGACGAATTCTTTATAGAATGAGAAACCTTGGAATTTCAGATTATGACGAATATCTAAAATTAATATCTACTAGTTTCGATGAAGCAAAATCTCTATATGCTATATTTTCAATCAATGTGACAAAATTTTTCAGAGATCCACATGTTTGGAAAAAATTAGAACAAGATATTGTGCCAGAGCTTCTTAACAAGACCCGTTTTTCCCCAATTCGTGCCTGGAGCTGTGGCAGTGCATCTGGTGAAGAATCGCACAGTATCTCAATATTACTAAATGAATCCCTACATGGACATAGATTTGGTTATCAAGTTTATGCAACTGATATCAGCATTGATGCCATTGATCATGCAAAAAAAGGAATTTACCAAAATGAAAATTTGATTAATGTTAGTACTCAAAGACTAAACACTTACTTTGAAAAAAGTCTTGAAGGTACATATCAAGTAACTCCTCAAATAGGAAAACAAATTGAATATGAGGTAGTTGACATGATGAAAATTAGTGGAAAACTTTTTGATATTATTTTCTGTAGAAATGTTCTAATCTATTATAATAAAGAAACACATGAACAAATTTTTAAAAAATTTGCTAATGTGTTAAAAAAAGATGGAATTTTAGTTCTTGGACAAGATGAATCAATGATTGGAACCGATGGAGACAACTTTTTTGATCTGATATATCCAAAAGAAAGAATATACAAAAAAATCCTATAATTTTTTAAAAATTTTAACTAAAATTTGTTTTCACATAAATTTTTTTTCCTTGTGTATGTGTGTAATTTAAACGGACACCTAGATATTAACACACAAAAATTATACCATATATGAAAACTTTGATTATGGAATCATCAAGTATGATGATCATTAAAACTGAAGACTGTTTTACAATTTCAATCAAAGGAGATTTTTAAAATGGTGAATGCTGTAAAAATTTTAGTAGCAGATGATGCATCTTTTATGCGAACTGTTCTCAAAGATATCTTGAAATCAAATGGGCTTGCATCTGATATAATTGAAGCTTCTGATGGTGTAGAAGCTGTAAGACAATACATTCAACACAGACCTGATTTAGTAACAATGGATGTTAATATGCCCAAGGCTGATGGTATTCAGGCTCTAAAAGGAATTATGAAAGTAAATCCAAACGCTCGTGTAATAATGGTTACCTCAGTTGAACAAAAACATATTGTTCAAGATGCTATGAAATCTGGAGCAAAAGATTACATAATAAAACCATTTGATAAAGCAAATGTTGGACTGGTGTTGAATAAAGTCCTAAGTGCAAAATAGGTGTTTTGTTTGCAAACATGTCAATTATCTAAAAATGATTTACAAAAATTAGATGAGGTCATTAGTACATTTATCAATCAAAAAATGGTGCTTTCTTTATCTACTTTAACTAATGATGAAGTAATATTTTCATCAACCAAAACTAGTGAATTGGGTTTAGATGAAATATTTAAAATTGTCCCACAAACAGAATTCAATGAAAATGATGTGGGGGTATACATTACATGTGAGGGTGACTTGAAACTTGGAATTTTATTTCATTTGCCATTAGCACAGGCAAAAAAATTAGCATCTGTGTTACTTGGTTCTGAGATAAATAATGATTTATCATTAGAAGGAAAATCTTCATTAGCTGAAATAGGCAATATTATGGCTGCCTCTTTCTTTAATGCAATTAACGAAGTGAATGGTTGTAAAATGAAATCTTCTGTTCCAGGATTGGCAATTGATACTGCAGAAGCATTGTTAGAGTCTCCGATTATTGAATTCGCAGTATCTGATACATTTATTCACACAGTTGGGGAGTTACATTGTGTAAACTCTAAAATTATCATTTCAACTTCTATATTCCTAGATCCATCTGAAGCAAAAAAATTCATCAGTTAAAATCAAAAGAATTTGATTATTTAGGCCAAAATGGAATTATGATTTTCCGATCAATTCCACTTATTCTATAACCTAATTCAATGTACATTATGCATGGTTTCTACGTTCACTGTACTCTTTATTTTACTATCCTTAATGTCTGGCATGTTCGTGTTTTCTGGTACAAATGCATATGCTTTTCAAGATTCTGTAATTGTGGGTAATTTTCCTCGTGATATTGATATTGACATAATTCTGAATAATTTGTATGTTCCAAATTATGAATCTGGAACTATCTCTGTAATTGATTCAGAAAACATGATTGTCATAGATACTATTTCAATAAATAATAAAAATTCTAATCCTACCCAAATTGTAGTAGATTCTAATCGACATTTAGTATTTGTATCTGATAAAATTTCTGGAATTCTTACAATAGTTGATGGAATTAATGGGGAAATAATTGATTCCATGTCTATTGGAGACTCATTGTGGGATCTAGACATTAATGATAAAAATGGAAAACTGTATGTATCTGATTTGTTAAAAAATGAAATAATCATAGTTGATACAAAAAATTTAGAAATCATTAAATCCATACCTGTTAGTTCAAGTCCATGGTCTGTTATAGTAAACCAAAAAACAGGCATGGTGTATGTTGCAAGTGGAATTTCTGAAACAATTCATGTAATTGATGGAGATACTGACAATCTACTTTATGAAATAAATTCTGGTGTGAAATCTTGGGGGTTATCAATTAATGAAAAAAATAATACACTATATGTAACTAGTTGGGATTCAAATTCAATCACCGTTATCGATCTACAGAGTAATCAAATAATATATGAAATCCCAATAATCTCTGGAGCATGGAAAATGTCTACTAATCAAAATAATGGTGTGACAATTATCTCAAACGAACATACAAATGAGTTATATTTACTTGATGCTGATTCAAGACAATTTCAAACAATAATATTGCCTGACTCCCCCCAGTCTATTACTGTTTCTCCTTTCTCAAATACTATTTATGTAACAAATCCATTGAGTAACTCTGTTTCTTCTGTAACTTATGAATATGATTATTTTGAATCTACTCCAATATTTAAAAATATTATTTTAGATTATGAATCTGACAGTAGCAATTTAATTTTAGAAGTTGTTGACGGTATATTTAAAATTCCACAACGTCAAGATATTGATACTGACTTAATTTCTGGACTTTTACAAAATATTGGAGTTACAGGTGAGTTTGACGGGAATGGAATTGCTCGTCTTTTGTTAGATGATTATAATAAAAAGAAGGAACTTCAACCTGAAACTGTATCAGTTCCTTCCTGGACTGTAGATCTTGCAATGATGTTTACTGATGAGACTGAAAAATTTATAATTCCTGAAAAAATTGACTGTGATGATATATCTTTCTCATCAATTCATGATATTGATAATCTAAATCCCTTTGAAATTTGGCTTAAAATTTTACCTATCTGCGCACTGTCTTAATCATTTTCTTTTTCTTGTATGAATGAGAATGATGCTCTAATGATTCCAATTCCAAAAATAATAACTAAGCAAATTGCTGAGATGTATACTAGTGCAGGAACTGATTTTATCCAAAAATTAAATTCTGATTGATAAAGTGCGCTTGTAGATATGCCTGCAAAAATTAATGATAATGTAATCATGCATCCAAATACGTTTGTACCTATTAGATGAATCCATGATAAAATATTATTAAATCCTGTGAATCTTTTGTTTTGATTTATTTCAATATGATTATAGAATAATCCTGTAATTGTTAATCCCACAGTCAAACTAATTTGTAGAATAAACCCAAAAAAGAAAATTCCCAAATCATCTGTGAATGCAAATTCAAACATATTTTCTATATTTCCATTAAAAACAAGAATTTGATTTAAAAACAGTGCAATTGTTAGTCCAATAACAATGGCTCCTTGGATCATAGCCGATATGATGAATCTTTTTCCAAATTTTCCGGTCTCATATTCATCAGAAATCTCAAGAAATTTTATTTTTTTAATTCTTTTTTCTAGATTAATATAATCATTAAATTTTTCCATTAACTGATCTTCTTCTTTTGATTCATACTCATAATTACTAAAATCATCCGTATCCGAAAACCCCATGTATAATTCACTGACATTTTGATAATATGGTATATTGTGTGTTAATTGAACAAACTGTAGCACATGAAAATCTATGATACACTTTGTTTGAATTGAACAAACAATATGTGATTAATGAGGAAAGTGTTCAAAAAATATGCAAAAACGAATTTTGATAGCAGAAGATAATAAATTCACAGCTATACAATACACCAAATTACTTGAAAGTCAAAATCATTTTGTAGACGTATCTATTGATGGTGATGAATGTATTAAAAAATATAATGAAAGCATTGATAAATCCTCTAACAAGTCTAATTTTGATGTTATACTTTTAGATCATTCAATGCCAATGAAAAGTGGCGCAGAAATTGCCGCAGATATTCTATCATCAAATCCTGATCAAAAAATCATTATTGCATCAGCATATGCATTATCCACTGAAAAAAATTATTCAAAACTAAAAGATAAACTTATTTTTCTCCAAAAACCATTTGAACTCTCAAAAATATTAGAATTAATTTAAAATTTAACGTTTACACACGTGATCCGAGTAGAAAATAATTTCAACATAAACACAAAGTTAACTGTTGTTAGACAATAGTTAAACAACCAAAATTTTACTAGAAACTTTAGATATGATTAATGATTGGTTTTATTATTAATCAGTGCAAAGTGTAGATTAATCAGTAATGGTGTTTTCCTTTCAATTTGCCCAACTCTGATCCTTTAAACTTCTCATTATTCATCAAAATACTAAACCATATTACAAAAATTATAGATTGTGAGATTCATAATTTACAACAGCATATGTTTTTGATGTCTGCCATATTGCCTCATCAATTCTGAATTTCACGTTACACAAAGTGCAATTATTAATTAAAAGTGGTTCAGAAAATGTATCATTACATTTACTACACGAAAAAAAGTTTGTGGTTTTTTTATAATCTACACCAAGACATCCAATATCTTTTCTACATTTTTGGCATTTTCCGTCAATATAGTTTCGTTCAAGAGATATATTTCCACAGCGATAATGTTCAATTAAATCAGATTGTGTAAAGTTTGGAGATTGGCAAGCAGTACAGCAATATGTTGCATGTATTGAACTGCTCTGACAGTTATTACAAATGATCTGAGTTATTTCATTTTTTTCTATTAAAAGACCATCTCTTTCCATATTAGAAATTATTTCATCAAGTTTTAAGGGATCATTTACAATTGTTTTTAAGTCTTCAAGTACAAGTGTAGAATGTTTTTGTAGATAGCTGATTATCTTTTCATTAGCATTATTATCAAATAGTTTTTCTTCTGTTTTAATATTTTTTATGACCGTACTTAATTCATCTAATGATAACGGAATTTGTAAATTCCAGTAAATTCCATTTGAGACCATGTCTTGGACTTTTTTTGATTTATTATCATAGGTACTAACTAGAATAATTTTAGTGTCCAAATAAATTTGATGTATGAGATTTACGATCGGTAAAATATCCGTATAAGGAAGAAAGTTTAAGAAAATTATTGGCGGTTTACCAGATTTTATTAATTTTTCAAATGAATACAATCCCGATGCTGCAGTATGATTTACGTGAATTTTTTTAAATCCAAGTTTGTTCAAAATACTGGTAATTTTTATTGAAGATATTTCGCTGTCTTCAATAATTAAAATTTCTTTGTCATAAATAAGATCAAAATTTTCAATGTAATTATAAGTAGTTCTAAATAACATAATTATTAGAAATAATATGACTTTGTAAATTATCATTAAGTTGTTTAGATTGATCATACATTGCATTTACGGGTTGTCTAATCAGAACAAACAAACTACTAGATATAACTAAATTTCTTAATCAAAACATAATTTACCATTATGAGTAAAAGAGGAAATAAAAATTCCTGTTAATTTGAATCTGTCAAGTCAGCCTAGTTGAAACTAGATTAAAAAAAATCATTTGTTTTTCAATCCCATGTTATTCCAAAAATTCACCCAGTCATTACTCAACCTCATTACGGGATTTGAGGTTTCATTCACCATTTTGATGTTTTTTATAATCATGGCACACACTTGAGATGACATGTTGTTTTGAAATTGGACAAACCATGTGGCATTATCCATTGATTCATGAATAATTTTTTGTGCATAGTCTGGAATGTGGTAGTCTTTTTCATTATTTCTTATAAGATATTGTTGGGTGGAATCTAGTATTTTTTTCCAAGATTGGACACTGAAGAGGAATCAGAAGAATTAGTTGAAATTGAAAGAATAACAAATGAAAATGAATATGTTCCTATTGAAAGAGAATAGCAAATATCGGGACCATTTCAATTAGATAAAAGTGAATATGCAATTGGCGAGAAAATCTTGCTTAGAGTAATTGGATTGGATATTGATGAAAAAGAAGAGATTGCATTTATGAGACCCATAAGTGAAATTGCTTTCAAAGAATACACAACAATATCATTTGATGGAGCAAAAAAAGAAGGATTCAACTTTTACATTGACCCTCAAATATCTGCAGCTAGTGAAATTTATTCAATAGATGAACTTGTTGGGGGGTGGATAGTTGTTTTTAGAGAAACAAACTATCAGGTTCTAAAATTTAATATTACAGAAAAAGTTCTTTCAGGTACAAATACTGAATCAGTACCTAAAAAATTAACAATTGCCTCTTTTGTAGATAAAACAAAAAATCCTCAATCATACATTGACAGATACAATAATGAACCAACATACAAGAAATGGTTCCATGAAAACTATCCAGGATATGATTCCATAGAACAAGCAGTAGGACTAGAACTAACACAAAAGATTCCAGATTGGGTGAAGAATATCTTTGGATGGTATGCAGCAGACCAAGTTTCTGAAGATGAACTACTTAATGCGATAAAGTATTTGATTAATGAAGGAATTTTAGTAGTTGATTAAATGAAGTCTGTAATAATTATCGCAATAATGAGGAATAGGGGTGGGTCGTAGGGGTTCTGATGATTGGAGAGGTTGGAAAGATGGAAAATATGATAATAGATATTCTAGAAATTATAAACGGAATAGAAATAAGACAAAACCAGTCATAGTGGGAATTGTATTTTTATTAATTATTGGAGTTTTTGGATTTATTCTATTGGAACAAGGATATCTTGATGAATCAATTCAAAACACACCTCAAGAGGTTCAAGATATTAGCAAAACTGCCAAGAACTTTGCAATTGAAACTACAGAAAAGTTAAGTGAAACAATTAATGAAATATCAAATGCTATTCCAATTGATCTAGAACCAAACTTAAAACTAGAAGATTGTTCAAAATACAAAAAAGAAATACAGGATCGCACAGATATGGGAGAAGCATATCTTGCACTACAAAAAACAAAGGCATGTGAGTAACACAATAAGCAAATTGAGATAAAACAAGGTACAGTTACATCCCAATCTAAACAAGCAAAAAATTATCCAACTGTAACTCTAAAAATGGATAACAAACCAAGCGGTGGTGCTACTGCTGACTTTAAAATTAATACAGTACGTGTAGTGGATAGTGATTATTATAAAATAATCAATATCACTATGCAAATGACTGTACACATGAAACTGCAAGATCAAATCTATTTCCTACCTACTGCATTATGGGTTTTAAAAAGTCCAAGTGGTGAGATTTATGTTGAACAATGTCATGGCACACAATTTGACATGCAGACAATCACTGGTAAACAAAACCCCAACATCACATGGGATATTTGCTATCATGTTGAGAAGGAACTGAATAAATTTGATTTATTCAAAGATTCCACGAAGTTTGGGACAATAATTCTTGATTGAGATCAGAAAATGAAACCTGTAATAATTATCGCAATAGCAGTTATTTTGATCGTTTTTGTTAGCGCAATAATTTTTGAAGATTATACAAACACACAACAAAAAGCATTATTGGAATGCACAAATATACTACGAGGTTTTACTGCTGATATGTTTGATAGATACCATGATGAAAATGAATCTGTGTTTGATAAACACGCTGAATGTATGACAAAATATGATGAGAAATATGGATAAGATGAATTCGATTCTAAACTCTTTTCGTTCAAGTTTCAAACAATACTATTCTGAAAAACTCTCTAGATACCGTCTGTTTCCCTTCCTAGAAATGGGGCATTCTATTTTTATCGATAATAAGTAAAAATATATTCATCTAAAATTTGAGTACTTGTAGTGTCTATTTTTTTGAACAGACCGTCTTTAATGAACTATGAAATTTTAAATTAACTGGTTGGAATGATGTTTAGACAGATATTTGATGATGAATTATTAGATGAGGAATTTTTTGAATATTTGGGAAAAAAAATAGAACCTAAAGTTATGGAAGAATTACAAGTAAAATATGATTTCAGTGAAATAACAAAATACCGCCATATCAATATTGGTTGGGAATAAAGATATGGGGTGAATCAATACTACATAGTCTATTAGAAAATTTACTTTCAAATTAAGAGTTGATAGATAATATTGATTCAGAATGCTAGTAAAAATTAGGTTATGACACTATGTGTGTGATGTGAATTTGTTTTTTATCTTCAAAAAATGTACATCATAAAGCAATATACTCATATATGATAAATTATGCTTTTTAATTGTTTTTTAGTTTATTTTTTCTAAATCCGACGGATTAGGTTCTTTCCACTCAAGTTCATATGCTATTATGGGTAGTGTGATTTCAAAAACTGGCTTTCCATTGTAATTATGTGCAGAAATTTTTCCTTTATGAGCATCTACAATTTTTTTGGAGATGTATAATCCAATTCCGAAGCCGTCTACATCGTTATTACCTTTTGTACCATATTTTTTAAAAATTTTTGATAATACATCCTTTGGGATTTCTGGACCTGTATCAGTAATGGAGATCTTTAGTGTTTTTTTATCTTGTAACAAGTTGCTCTGAATTGTAATTTCTCCAGATTTTGTGAATTTTATACAATTATCCAAAATATTCCTAAATACTTGTTTGATCCTTGTTTTGTCCAGATTTATCATAATATCTACGTCTAATCTTGTTTTAATTGGAACTTTTCTTTCAGGATTAAACTCTTCAGATGATATAACTTCTAAAATAATGTCATTGATGCTACTCTTTTCTAAATGTAGTTCTAATTCATCATTTTCAATTTTTGTAAGATCTAGTAAATTATTTGCAATATTTTCCAAGTTAACTGCAATATCAGCTATACCTCTTAATGCTTCTTGATGGCTTATTATTCCTGTTTTAGCAAGTTCTACAAAACCAAAAATTGGTTGTAGTGGACCTTTTAATTCATGAGATGCAATAGAAATAAACTTGCCTCTTTTTTTATCCATTTTTCTTAATTTTTCATTAAGTTTTCGAAGATTTTTTGTTTGTGATCTTATTTCAATTTTTAGGTTTGTGCTTGTTTGATTAAGAAAGAATACAAGCATTGTAGTGACAATTCCGATAATAATTATTAGTATCCATTGTGATGTCTGGAAATTACCTATGATGTATTCTGTTGATAATTTAGAAGAATTCAGAATGCTTTGCAATGTTTGTTCTATATTATCAATTTTCTCAAATAATTCTAACTGTAAAGATTTCATAGTGTCATATTCTAGTAGGAAATCCGATTGTCTGTTATCATAAAAGTACTCTAATGCTCTAAATGCACTGTTTTCATAAGTTAAATGTAAATCATAAAATGAGAAAACATCTTTTTTGAGTTCAAACATTTTTTTTTCAGAGAGAAATTCAGTTGTTTTTATATTAGAGATTATAAGGTTATTAAAATCAATAATCTCATTTTTTATTTCAGCACTATATATCCAAAAATTTCCAACAGAATCATAATTTTTATCTAATTTCAATCTTTCAAAAATAGTTATCTGTTTTTCATAATTAGTTTTAACATTATCTAAATTTGATATTTTTTGGATATATTCTATATGATAATTAAAATTTTGATTAACTTCTTCCATTGTTTTAATAGTATAAATTGAACCAATTCCTAACAACAAAATCATCATCGCTATACACACCCCAATTCTGAATTGTGCATGGTATGAAATTTCTAACAACCGTTTTTTCAATTTTAACTAACTTGAACTTGTGGTTGTTTAGATTAAACAAACATTCTTGTTTGTTTAAAACTATGCGACACTACTTTTTGGTCTAGAACATGCTAGAAGAATAATATGACTAGTGCCATTGTAGTGGATGATGATTTTGATACTGTTGAAGTCTTTTCAGAATTCCTATCTTTACGTGATATCGATATAGTGGGAAAGGCATATGATGGTTTAGAAGGTTTGAAACTATTTGAGGAAAAACATCCAGATATCGTATTTTCAGATATTTGGATGCCTAATTATGATGGATTTTACCTCTTAGAAAATTTAAAAAAAAATCACCCTGAATCAAAGATCATCATGATTACTGCAGATCTTACTCAAAAAACATTTGAAAAATTAAAAAAATTAAATGCTGATTCAATATTGTTTAAACCATTTGAAATTGACAATGTTATGAATGCAATATCTAAAGTTACAAATGAACAAAAGAAAACTATTTCAAACGTTAATTTTATTGAATAACTGAAATAGAAATGAAAGTTTTACTTGTTGATGATGAAGTTGATTTATTATATGAGGTCAAAATTTTTCTTGAAAGGAATAATCATGATGTATTAACTGCAGAAACAGGTGAATCCGGTTTAGAAACCTATTTCTTAAAATTGGATAAAGAATCAAACTCTCCTCCTTTTGATATAGTTATTTTAGATTATCAATTACCTGGGGAAAATGGAATGAAAGTCGCAGAAAAAATTCTATCTGAATGTCCTACGCAAAGAATCTTGTTTGCATCAGCATATGTTGAAGATACATTAAAAGACTCGATAAAAACTTTGAAACAAATTGTAGAACTTCTCCAAAAACCATTTAGCCTTCATACATTATTGAAGATTATTGAAGACACCAATATGTATAAAGAATTGGAAATACTCAATGTAGACATTAAAAACCTAAAAATACTTGAGCCTACACATGCACAAATATCCACATATTTGGACATTTTGAAAAAGATTCAGAATAATTAATATAATTACACTTTTTTAATACACTTTATTCAAATTACCACATAATCTTCTTTACAAATTAACAACTAATGATATTCATAGTATTCATACAAAATAAAATTTTGTAGAGAAATTCATCTCAAGAAATTTTAATACTTAATAATTATATCTGAAAATCGAGTTTGTGTAAAAACGACACACATATGGTAATAGTTGGTTAGTCTGAAATAATTTACTTGTATAAAAAATTAGGCAGGGAAATAAAACATATAAAATCAGACGAAATGCAAATAAACAATTTATTTCATGAATTTGAAAATTCAGTGAATTTATTGCAAATAATTGATTTTAAAAAACTTGAAAAGTATTCAATTAGTGACATTATTTACAAATCAGTTGAATGTATAATTGAAGACATCGCTGTTTACATAATTAATAAGGAATCATCATTTCTAAGATCAAAAAACGTTAAAGAAATGGCAACATCAATTGAAAAATTCATCAAGGATTCTAATCTTGGAACCTTTGAATATATGCAAAAAACGGGGAAAAATATTTTTAGAGTTGAGCATGTTTTAGGAACTAATGGCAGTGAATTTTTTAAAAAATTTTTCACGAGGATATTTAATATTTATTTAAAAAATTATTCGTTTCATATTCTTTCTAATAAATGTCATGTTTGTGTAATATTTAGATGAAAATTAGAGGTTTGAGATTAATTGCTCTTTTATCGAAGGAATATTTTCATTAATATGAATAGTGTGAATCTTCTTCATTTTTATCATACCAACTAGTGTTACATCTCGTGTTAAAATTCCATCAGTTATCCAATCAATGAGCACTTTTAATTTTTTATCAAAAGTTGGGACCTTTGATAAATAATATATTCTCCAAATCATCCATGCAGAAATCCCGCTGATATTGTGCCCTGCAAGAGTTGCTATTCCAACCTTATTTCCAATAATGGCCATAATTCCTAAACTATGAAAAGAGAATTTTTTCAATTTTTTCTTGTGATTAAATATTCGTGTTAAATTTTCAACTATGAGTTTTCCTTCTTTAATTGCGTGCTGTGCAGTTGAGGGATAGAAACTATCTTGTGAACTATTTTTTATTAATGCACAATCTCCTAATACAAAAACATTTTTTCGATTTTTCATTCTTAACATATCATCAACTAAAACTTTTCCATTAGTTCCGTGTTCGCATTTTAATTCAGATATAACTTTGTTCATAGTGATTCCACCAGTCCAAATTATTGTGGCACAAGATAATTTTTTTCCGTTATTCAATATTACATGTTCTTCATCAGCGTCATCAGCTCTAGTATTTTTTAAAATCTTAATACCATCTTTTTCAAGGAACTTCAAAGATATTTTTGATAGTTTTTCATTTATTTCCGGCAAAATTCGATCTTTTGAAGAAATCAAAATCATATTGATATTTTTTGGATTTATACTTGGATATGATTTTGAAATTGAACGTTTAACAAATTGGTTTATCTCACTTATTGTTTCAACCCCCGCAAATCCAGCACCAATTACAACAAATGTTAATAATGTATTTTGAAGTTTATAATTTCCTGTTTGAGCAGCTTGCTCTAACATTAAGATTACATGATTTCTAATTGAAATTGCATCCTCAATACTTTTCATGGAAAATGAATATTTTTCCAAGTTATGGTTATTAAAAAAGTTTGTTTTACCGCCTAATGCCAATATCAGATAATCGTATTCTAATGTACGTACTTTGTTATCAAATGGTCTTTGAATTGTTACTAATTGTTGTTCCAAATCAATTGAATCTATACTTGCTTGTAAAAATTGAGATTTCTTGCAAAAATATCGTATGGGGGTGGAAATGCTACTTGGATGTAATAATCCTGAAGATACCTGAGGCAGCATTGGAGTAAAAAGAAAGTAATTATCATCTGAAATAATTGTAATTTCAATTGGTTCTTTCCGAAATTTTTTTTCAATTTCACGTAATACTGTAATTCCACCAAAACCTCCACCCAAAATTAAAATTTTTTTAATAGATGGGGAAGAACTCTTGTGTGCAGTTATGTAATGAGAATAATATTCAGTCTCTGAATTAAATTCAAGTTCACATTGGTTACAATTAATTGTAGACATATTGAATAAAAAATTAACAATATAAAAACAACATGTTTGTTTGTTCTGTTCAAAAATGATCACTCTTTGCTAAATTTACAATGAAAAACTGTTTAGTCTTATTATACACACATTCAATTATATTTTAGAAAAAATAATCCAAAAGATGAATGCAAGGACTATATATGTAGTAGTGGTCATTGTAACTGTTCTACTTCTAGCACAAACTGTATCAATTGTAGATGCACATCATAAATCAAAGAATGATAAAGATCCAAGAAAAGTAGCTGAAGAAAGAACTGAAGATCTTAAAAAAGATAAACAGACAAAAGATCTAGATAAGAAAAAAGCGTTCCTTGCTTACAAAGCAGCATTTGATACGTGGAAAACTTCAAAGGCTGATTACCGAACAGCAAAAATTGCTGGAGATCAAACTGATATTGATGCAAAAAAAATAATTTTGGATACAGCGAAAATTGCTAAAGATGATGCATACAAGAAATATTTAATTTCCAAAAGAACATAATGATATACTATTTTTTTGTACTTTGATTATCTAAATTAATTACACAATTAGTTTTAGTTCTCATAGATTTTTAAAAAAAAGTTTTTTGCTTATTTCTATAAATACTGCAATTTCTATGATTTCAATTACCATTACTTGCCAAAAGTACATTACCCAACCTCCCATTAATTGATCAGTTACTGCTAAAACTACTGAAAAAATTTCAAAGTGCTGTATTGCCAAAAGAGGCAAGGCAACAATTCCACTTATTTGCTGTTTTGAGGAGAGCTGAGAAGATATGTTCTTAATTACTTCCAAATTTAGGTTTGAATCAATCATCATTCCGTGTTCTTGAAATTTGTCAATTACTTGTTCTTTTAAGAGATAATACTCGTTGTTTCCCATATGTATGCTAAAAATAGTCGAAATTCCAATAAACAAAAACAAGATTATTTGAATATAGATAATCCATTTTCTCTTTCCCTTGTGATTTTTGATAATCTGCCTGATGAACATTTGTCCAAACACTCCCAACTTTTCTTTTTTTGATAAAAACAAGATCATTCCAAGAATTCCTGAAATTAACCCAAGTGAGCCAATCCATTCGTCCATGAAAATAATCCTGGATACAATCCTTATGGTAAAAAAGACAGCAATTAATGAACTTGTAATAATTAGAAATTCAAGAAATGGATGATATGATCCATCTATCTGATTTTTTTTAAACAGAGTCATATTCCAAAATTATTTTTAATTTTCTATATTTTGGTTTTATGTGGTTTGGAGTGTGCTTTTATCATGTGTCTATGAGTTCTTTCTACAACTGAAAACTCCATTTTACATATTTTACACACTAGGCTCATTTCTTGTGATTTTTTTTTAAATATATTCATAAAAAAAGATACCCGTTGTTGATATAACCTATAGTTTGTTTGAAACACACAACTAATTATGAAAAAATCCTTTGATAGTGTTTATCTCATTATAAAATAGATTATGTTATTACATGTTTTTAATTCAAAACACCTCTTCAAACGTAGTAGTTTATCCCGCATTCTATTATCATATAACATGCAGAGAAGCCCTTTTGTCTCTAAAAATATTTTGATTGGTTTGATACATTCTGTTATTTTCAATATGTAAAACTTTCACAGTTTTCTACATAAAGTATTAGAATTTCTAAATGTGGTAATCAATTTTGAACAAACAATAACCAATAAAGACTATTCAAGAAATTGTTTTGTGAGTGAAACCCAAATAAATGAAATAGGGAAAAAAATATGTGAAATTAATTTAAACGAAAAATCAATAATAAAATTAATCGAGTTATGTGAACATTTAAACCCTAAAAAATTAAAATTGATTGAAATTAATGACCCTGATCAATTATCAGGAATTAAATCTACACTTAATAAAATGATTGAAAAAATATCTAATCATAAAAAAGAGGTGGAAGAAATGCAATTTGAAAATGATTTGTTGACTAAAGAAATTAGATTTCAAAATCAGGAATTATCAACACAATTAACAAAAAATTCTATAGTGGAAAGAAAAAAAGAGGAATTTCTATCAATGATGACTCATGAGTTTATGACACCATTGACTCCAATAATAAGCTGGTTAGATATTTTATTATCTGGAGCATTTGGTGAAATTAATGATAAACAAGCAGGTGCATTAGAAAAAATTAAGAAGAATTCACTAAAACTATTGGGATTAATAACAGATGTTTTAGATGTCAATAAAATAGATTTGAATGAATTGACTTTTAATAAATCACGTATAAATTCAAAAGAAATTACGTGTGATGTGATTGGTACTTATGAAGAATTAATGAGAAAACAAAAAATAAAATTTGTTTTTTCAGATATTGAAGATATTTCATTATACTCAGATAAGAATAGAATAGATCAAATTCTTCGTATTTTTATTACTAATGTTATTGATTTTGTTCCAGATACCGGTGCTGAAATTGAAATTAAAGTAAAACAAGAAAAGGATTCTGTATTGTTTTGTATAATTGATAATGGTATTGGAATTAAAGCACTAAATCAGCAAAAACTATTCAATAAATTCTATCAAATAGATGCTTCAGTTACACGAAAACATGGCGGTTCAGGTTTGGGGTTATCTGTTGCTAAAGGAATCATAGAGGGATTAGGTGGTGAAATTGGAGTTACAAGCATAGATTGTAAAGGAAGTAAATTTTTTATCAAAATCCCAATTGATTCTAAAATCTTATCAAAAAACATTGATTGTTAGAATCACCAATATGCTATATCTGCATTAGTACTGATAATATTATGTCTCCGTAAATTATTTGAATTACAAATCCACCTGCAATTAATAAAAGATATGGAATTCCAGGTGTTATCCATGTGTTTGGTTTTGTACAAAACTCTTGATTTTCTGCATGATGAATAGAAAATTTTAATTTTTTTATTTTACCATACTTTTTTTCCATAGAGAATCCATATTGTGGATTCTTTGCACGATATCCGATAAATACCGCAATAATTTTTCTGCCAGTTATCTCATTAAATCCCTCAAAAATGCTCTCGTGTTTTATTATTGATATTATGTTTCTCATAACATTTACCAGTAATGGTATCACAACAAGAATTGCAGCATTTGAGAGTGTTGTAAATGGAGTTATGGTATTTTCACTTAATGTGAATTGGGGGGCAATTATTGCTAGTGCCATTAACGCAAATGCATCTGCACCCCCAAACAGTCCCATTCTCCAAGCAATTATTGCAACTGGAGCAATTATTAATGAAAATCCTATAGCAGTAATTGAATCAATTGGTGATGGGTCTACTAATAAAATCAACAAACCTGCACCTGAAAAAACTAGCCATAAATAATCATGTACACTTCTTTTTGAAATATCAAAAAAGCATCCTATTGCTAACATTGATAGTGCAATAATTATTTTAATTGTGAATAATTCTGCTAATATCTCCATCAGTAATTCTCATCTCAATTATTGTCAAATTTATGATCAGCTCATTTGAAATGGACAAACACATGA
This sequence comes from Nitrososphaerota archaeon, assembly GCA_022564385.1. Taxonomy (GTDB): domain Archaea; phylum Thermoproteota; class Nitrososphaeria; order Nitrososphaerales; family Nitrosopumilaceae; genus Nitrosopumilus. The sequence continues at coordinate 22,823 of JADFLN010000007.1, forward strand.
ATATATGCTCAATTTTAGTATATTGAGTATAAAATCCAAAAACACAATTAATTAATGCCCTTCTCATTTTATTGGATTTTATGACTTACTAATTTCTGATCAAATTACATGTAGTAAATTGAAAATACGATTCATTTTGACTTGGAATTTTTAACTAAAGTATTATACAATTGATATGAAGTGTTGCTGACGAGCTCATTTTATTTGAAAAGCTATGTGATAATAATAGTATTAGTTTATTTTTAATATGAATAATTTACCTATTATTGCATTAATAGGAATTGCAATATTGGTTACGTCTACTATTGGATTTGGAGCAACTATTTCTACACCTACTGAATTAAATCGAATTGGAGGTAGTGATAATATTGTAGTAGCTGCAGCAAGAGGAAATGTTACTGCATTAGTGTGGACTGAAGAAGTTGCAGCAGATGGTGTGATTGAAGTAGATCAGATTACATTCACTGTTGGTAATGAAGATACTGGTGATTCACATACATTTGAAATATGTGCAGTAATTGAATACAGCGGAGCAAGCTATTCTCCAGCAGCTGATGCTGCACCAGAATGTAAATCCACAAGTTCTATAGCAGCATGGGGAGAAGAAACTGATGTGACTATAGATTTTGCACTTGCAGTAGATGTCAACGAAATAGTTGACATTAGTTTCAGTATTGAAGAAACAGGGTCATAAAGTAATTAGTGATGTAATCACTTTCTAATCTTCTAAAATATCTGTGACAAGGAATTGGAATTGAGACAAAAAAAAATAAAACTTTTTACTTTACTTTTAATTTTACCACTTTTGGTATATTTCTGGCCAATTCAGCTTAATGGAAATACAGGTTATATCATGCTAGTTGGAGACAGTATGAAGGGGAGCATTGATAGTGGAACATTTGTAGTAACAAAATCTGAACAAGAATACTATCTTGGAGATATCATAGCATTTGTTAACGAAGATAATAGAAGTGTGGTACATAGAATTGTTGATAAGACTGGTGATGGGTTTATAACAAAAGGAGATAACAATCGAAAAAATGATCCATTAGTTGTACCTTTAGATGACATAATCGGGAGAGCATTATTTGTGATTCCATATGTTGGATTTACTTCTTTATTTTTACAGTCTCCTATAGGGATGTCTATTTTTGGAATATGGGCTTTGGCAATGTTTGCTAAAAGTAGATCTAAAAAAGGTAAAAATAAGGAACAAGATGGGTTTGTTATTTTTAAACTTGCATTCATTGCTGTTTTGGTAAATTATGTAATAACTCAAAGTGTATTGGAAATGAACATAAGATTATCTAAAATGCTGAGCATACCTTTTTCAAATTATTTTGAGCCATCTATTGCAAATACAATATCATTTAGCATGTTAATAATGGCAATTCTAGTTTTGTATCTTTTTGTACATGGAATTAAAGATAAAAAAACTGATGAAGCAAAACTTTTGAGGCTAATATTTTTCTTAGGTGCGATCATGATTCTTGTACTTCAGTTAATTAGTATACTTGGTATTGTTCCAGTATTGGTGAGTATGATCAATGTAGAAGAACTAGTATCGTCATTCTTCTAGATTAGAACTTTTATGAGATTCGCCTAAAAAATACCATTTTGGAAGTATCAAATTAGTGTATTTTCCAGCCCTGATAATACCAATTATTTATTAGAATAAACGAAGAACATTGGATCATTTCCACCCCAAAAAATTATTTAGAGGAAATTTTTGTTATTTGGGTATCTGTGGTATTCGGGAAAACTGAAGAAATGGATTTTCAAAACCTCTCTACTCTTAGTTTCATTTTAGTTCTAGTAATTGCAACCAGTACAATAGCCCTAGCTGATGACTCTTTTCTTGTTGAATCATTCTCAAATTCTGAATTAACGGAGAATAATCCCCTGTTTTCTGTTCAAGGCCATATTGAGGATATTTCATGGGTAAAAAACGTGTCAACTGATGGAGTAATTGAAATTACTGGTATCACTTTTTCAATAGTAAATGATGATCAGTTCCCTCACTTGTTTGAAATATGTGCTGTTATTGAGGGCCCATCTGGAAACTTTACCCCCTCTCCAGATAGTGATCCTTCATGTACTTTATCAGAAGCGATAGGCGGCAATGGAATGATTAGAAATCAAACTATCAATTTTTCAAATGGAATAAAAGTTAGCGACATTAAAGACCTCTCTATACTAATTCAAGAATTATAATTACTGCAAAATCAAATCACATATTTGATTTAGTTTAAATTTTTTACACAGTATTAGAAATAATATGCTAAACAATTTCTTGTATTGAAATATCCGCATAATCAATGCTTGATGAACTTAGTGGAATTGAAAAATTTATCACAGCAGATCCTGTGTTGCTAGCAGAAATGGTTGATGTATTAGTACAATCAGAACTTGATCCTACTGTGTCACTAATTGAAACTCCTGCTTTTGCAATAACACAAATTTTATACGTATGAGAAACACTATCTATGTTTTTAACAGTAATAGTTACAGAAGTAATTGTACTTGCAGATTCAGTCAATACTATATTTGTTATATTAACATCAGGCATGGGTACCGACACATTATCATTACTGCCAATTTTATTTAATACCGGAGTACTGTTTAAATTTGAACCAAAACCTATTGTGGATACAATAAAAATCATAATCCCTATTACAAAAATTATTTTTACGCTCAACTAAATCTCCATCATGTTACAGTGATGCTTGCAGTAATCAATGTACTTCGTTCACCTGACGTAATTGGGTTTCCTAGTGTGATTGTTACAGATGTTGATGAGGGATTAACCACTTTTGAGCCGCTTCCAATTTCAATATCATTGTTATCTTTTAATGAAATATTTACTGTGGCATCTTCTGCAATAGCATTCTTAAATGTGAGGCTAATGGATGAGATATTATCAGAAGTTCCTAGATTTAATCCCATTAATGTTTTAGTAGAAAAATCAGATATTTTGAATGTTCCAATTTTGTTTACTTCTGAAGGTGTGTCTAATGAATTTCCAAAACTTTGTGTTGAAAATATAACTATTCCAAAAATTAAAAATATTAAAAATCCAAATACTGTAAATCTTATTTCATATCACCCAAATAATCATTTAGTTTTTTTTTGTCAGGTGTTTCTTTTATTGCAAGTTCATACTCTAGAACATTTGCCCATTGTCTAAATTTTTCATAGGAATTGTGCTCAGAGTCCAAAATTGAATAAGAGTAATCCCACTTTTTCTTCACTCCACCTGTATTTTTGGTTGCAACATTTTTTCCAAATTCCCTTACTCTTTGTTCCAAATTTTTCTTTTCAATTTTAATTTCAACCTCCAATTTTTCTAATTGAACAGTAGATATTCTCTTCTCAATTTCAATTCTAGATATTCTCTTTTCTAGTATCTCTGTTTTTATAGCCAAATTTTTCTTTTCAAGTTCAATTATTGACTCCTTTCTCTCAATCTCTGATGTGGCCACCTTTCTTGCAAGTTCAATCTCTGAAATGATGTTTTTCAAGTATTTTGAATTTGGAGTATTTTTATCGTTTAGTTTAGTATTTTTTTGTATTTTAACTTCCGTTGGTGTAATATCTTTCTCAATTTCAACTGCTGCTATGCTTTTTTCCAATTCTTTTTTCCTTTGAAAAATATCTTCTTTTTCAAGTTCAATCACAAGTTCCTTTCTCTCAAGTTCAGAAGCAATTCTCTTTTTTTCCATATCAATTGCAGCCATGTTCATCTCTAGCGTAAATTTACCAATTCTTTTTTCTAGTTCCCATGCGTTTTTGTTAATATTTTTCTTTTCAAGCTCAATCAATGATTCACTTTTTTCAAGTTCAGCAGAAAGTTTTTTCTTTTCAAGTTTAATTTCTGACAATTTCTTTTCAATCTCATCTGTTTTTATAGCCAAATTTTTCTTTTCAATTTTTACTTTAGTTAGTATTTTTTCTATTTGCTCTGTTTTTTGCTCTACATTCATTTTTGAAAATTTGATTTCAAGTTCCTTTTTCTCAACTTCATCAGTAATCCTCTTCTTTTCTAATTGAGTATCTATGATACTTTTTTCTAATGTTTTTCTTTCTTTTATTTTTTTTTCTCTCTCAATTTCCACTCCTGCAATACTTTTTTCTAGTTGCTCTGTTTTTTGAGAAAAGTTATTTTTTTGAACTTCTACTTTGCTAGATATTTTTTCAAATTTAATTTCTAATTCTTTTTTTACTATCTCAACTTCATGCATTTTTCTTTCAAATCCAACTACCATTTCCCTCTTTTGATATTCTACTCTTTCAATATTTTTTTCTAATGATTTTTTTTCTTTTAGTACATACTCTCTCTCAATTTCCACTCCTGCAATACTCTTTTCCAATTGCTCTGTCTTCTGAAATAGTTGTTTTTTAGCCATTTCAACTGCAATTATGTTTTTTTCTAAATCCACTTCTCTTTGTATTGTTCCTTTCTTTTGTAGTTCTACTGCCTTGAAATTTTTATTGATCTCAATACCATTTTTTTTCTTTTGATTTTCTACTTCTATTATCTTCTTTTCTATTTGCTCTGTTTTTTGCTCTAAATTCATTTTTGAAAATTTGATTTCAATTTCCTTTCTCTCAACTTCATCAGAAATTATCTTCTTTTCTAATTCAATATCCCCAATACTTTTTTCTAGTATCTTTTTTTCCTCTGAAATATTCTTCTTCTCAATTTCCACTCCTGCAATACTCTTTTCCAATCGTTCTGTCTTCTGAGTTAGTGAATTCTTCTCAAATTCTATTCCTGTTATATTTTTCTGCAGTTCTGCTTCAACTAGTTTCTTCTCAATTTCTGCTTTAGATATCCTATTTTCTAATTCACTTGTTCTTTGTGATGTAGCTTGTCTCTCAAATTCAAATGTTGCTTCTTTTCTCTCAAGTTCAGCAGCAATTCTCTTCTTTTCT
>JADFLN010000070.1 GCA_022564385.1 Nitrososphaerota archaeon
ATTCAGATCAGCAGAATATTTTATGAATATTACAATCGGGAAAAATACGTACATAGAATTTTCAACTAATTGGATGTGCACGAGCATATTTATTATTTTTCTAAACTCATTTCTTTTATTTTCAATTGAATCATAAAATCTTTGTAAAACATGACTCTGTTCTGTAAATGTTGTATTTAGTGACATGTTACTTTTTTCTATGTTGAAAAAATCACACATTATTTCATATGTTTTAAAATCCGACTAATTTCTGAAAAAACTGATTTTTAATGATGTGTCTATACTGACTTCAGAGGTGAGTTTTTGTACAAGTTATTTCCTAAACCTGTAAATTTTTATTTGCAAAGAAAATATCAGCCACATGATTCAACAATGTTACTATTGTGAGCAAATTTTTGAGTCCAAAGAGAAACTATATGATCATTTGAATGAACATTCAAAACCTAAAAGTGCACAAATTAAAGATAGAAAAAAGAACTATCCGATTGTTTGCTCAGACTGTAACAAAGACTCTGAGGTGCCTTTTCAACCAAAAAAAGATAGGCCAGTATATTGTAAAGAATGCTTACCAAAACATCGCACTAGTAACAAACAAAAACTTTAGGATTTACTCTCGAAACCATTTTCCAAAAAACACACCATTGTTTTCCCAAAATTCTTCTATGAACCTATGAGTGATTGATTTTTGTTAAAAAGATTCAGTGATGTATAATTAACAAAAAAAAGAAAAAATGGTGATTAAAATTTCTAAAATTCTATGACAGATCCTGCAGAAATTGTGTATTTTTGACTTTGTTCATCCCCATGAACATCATACCAAGTGATATTCAGGTTTACTTTGTTTCTGAGTGCAGATTCTATTGTGATGCAACTTGCCTGTCTTATTCTATCTTGAATTGGTTTTTCTTGTATTGCTGTTTCTTGTGATATTTTTTCCATATTCAATGATAAACAATAATGATTTAGCATCAATAGTGAAAATTAATTTTTGATCGCTGTATATCTTTTGACAAAACTGTAATTACCAGATAATAAAAATATGAGAAAGAATATTAATTCAAAACAAACAAGATGAAAAATTGAATCACAAAATAATGGCAACTGACCTTCTGAATGCAGGAATGGGGGATGAAGGCAGGCTAAAATTCATCCTTAGTTGCATAGATGAGAACAAGCCACTTTACAAGACAGACATCAGATTTTTGGAGTCAATGACTGACCAACTTGAATGGAGAATAAAGAGATTAAAAGGTAATACAGATGCAAAACAAAAAGAAAAGCATTCAAGGACGCTAATTTCAAACAAAGAATTAGATGAAATTCTTGATAGGAGTAACGCAAAAAGTACAGAGAGACATATGTCTGTAAGAAAAAAGAGTTCATTTCTTGCAAGACTATTTTCTAGATAGTCAAAGTTACACTACAATCACTGATAAGGTTCTAATTTAAAGTAAAAGACTTGAACAATATTTTCTGACTAATCTTTGTTTTTCATAATTATTCTTTTGAACAGTAATTGATTACAATTGTAGTATGAATTTGTCAGCCTTCTCTAAATTTGATCTAGATCGCAGAAAAAATAAGCTCGCAAACCCTAATCATTTAACTCAAAATATAGGTACTCTGCAAAAATGAATTTGTTCACATTGTGAAAGTTAGAAGTTGCTACATAAGGATTATGTAATTTTCAAAAGATGCACAAATCAGACTGGATTTAAATTTAGAATCCACCCATTTACTTTGAAATTTAATTAATTTACGCCTAAACATGCTAGGGATTAAACTATTTGACAAAACCCTTCGCTTGGGACCACAAAATTTTCTATGAATTAAAATTAATTTTAAAAATAATAAAAAGATAGACGGGGTTTAAGAAAACAAAGATGAAATCTTAAATTAAAAAATTCATTGCCTATTCTGTTTTTTTGACTTTTTGAGCTGCTGGTCCTTTTTGACCTTCGCCCACTTCAAACTCGACTTTATCGCCTTCATTGATGAATCCTTCAACGTCTGATTTGTGAACAAACAGATCATCTCCACCTTCTCTTTCGATAAAACCAAAGCCCTTAGTACGGTTAAACCATTTTACGGTGCCTTGTTCCATTTGATTTTGAGATAATTCATCACTATATTAACTAAGATGTCAAAAGTGGATCAAGGCAAAGATGATCTGGACTAGAAGTCTTTAGGGATGTGATTTTGTTCCTTTAACCATGTAACCTGAGGAAGTGTAAATCTCCAGACAATATCCCCTCGCTCCTTCTGTTTAAAGTCCCAAGGTGCAATAATCACAATATCATTATCCCTAATCCAAACTCTTCTCTTTAGTTTACCTCTAATTCTACCACGTCTGGTAATGTTATCATCACATTTTATCATGACATTTTCGCCACCCATCATTTTTAGTACTCGTCCAAAAAGTTCGCCTTCTTCAGGAAGACGAATTTCTTTAAGAGCACTTTCATTTTTTACTTGACGCTTACCCATGTGTATTATTTACATTCTGAGCATATAACTGATAGGGTTTTTGAGAATAAGAAATTCTAAAAATGGATGTTGGTATAATTTTAACCAAAAATTCAAAAAGCATTGAAACTTCTACTTTGTATGAGTGAAGATCCATGGTCAAATCTAGATAAAGTTGATCAAAAAATTATAGAGATTCTCAATAACAATGCTAGAACCCCATCAAAAGAAATTGCATCAGAATTAGTAAAGTCAGGTCATGATGTTTCAGATAGAACGATCAGAAAAAGAATAGAACGTCTTGAGAAAAGCGGGATCATCAAAGGATACAAAGCAATTCTAACAGATGTATCCGGAATTAACAAGTATCAAGCAATATTGATGAAACTAAAACCAACAAAGTCCTTTGAAACAGTAAAAAATTCTATAAAAGAGTTCATAGCGAAATTAGATAATTATCTTTTAGTAGCAAATATGGATGGGGAATGGAATATGTTAGTAATTATTCAAGTAGATTCTGAAAAATCAAACACATCACAGAAAATTGTAGAAAAATTTTCAGAAGAGTTAATTGATTATAGAATCAATGATATAGATATCAAAGATGCAAATATACTGAACATGTCTTTACTTTTATTGTAAACAGATTATTAAAAATTCCATTTCACGCCTTTTAGGGTGTTGAATAATTTACATTTCAATACGCTTAAGTTTATACTATTAGAGAGGAGTTGTGGAAGGTTCAGAAATAGCGAAACGTGACCATCAGAGAAATAAATCTGAAATTGTAAAATTAGTGAAAGAAATGCTTGGTTTAGAAAAATGGGGAGATGAAGAATATAAGGAGAAACTGCAAGAATTAGTTACAAAAGATGATGAACTAATTAGAGATGTTATTAGAAAAATTAAGTTAGAAAAAGGCTTGAAATGAAACTTGTAATTGTGAGGATTAGAAGATGAAAGACAGAGAAACACTAACAAAAGAATTGACAGAAATTCGAAAAGTTATTGCTGAGCGAGTTGATGATCTTGTTATGATTCATAATTGGGAAAACAATGAGATTAAATCAAGTATAGTAGATTTGCTTCATCAAAAATCTGATATTTTTAAAGACATCACCAAATTGAATGAAAGAGAATGAAACCTGTAGTGATTGTCAGTTAATTTCTAAATAATAAACACTGTAAACATACTGTTAGTCATTGTAATAAAGAATATTCAGATTCTGCAACATCTATTGCTTTTTTGAGTTCATCAAGTGTGAATGGTTTTTGAATAAATGCGGATGCACCAGTACTGATTGTTTTGTTAACACGCTTAGTTATTTTTTCATCAGCAGTAATAACTACAATTTGCAAATTTACTTTTTCCTTGAGTAATTGTGTTGCAACAACATTGCCTTCAAGATCAGGTAATCCCATATCAAGAAGAATCACAGGTTCTTTATTTTCAGAAAATAGTTTTTTACATCCTTTTACAGCATCTTTTCCATTATCAAAAACATGAATTTCAGAATAACCTAACTTTTCAACATAGTTTTGCAATTTCATTGCAATTGCTTTACTATCATCAATTATTACAATAGGTCTTGTGACTTGAATTGTTGATTGAATTATTGTTTTTGATTTTTGATAAGCATCTTTTGCTTTGTCAAATTCACCCAAACTCAAAAAACATTTCGAAGCACAAAGTAGTGCACCCTTTACATTCTTTGAATTTTTTAATTTAGAGTAGTTCAAAAACAAAATACTTGCTTCTTTGATCTCATTTTTAGATTCTTTCCCCTGTCTAGATTTACATTCAGCAGCTAACATATAGAATAAGGCTGATTTGATACTGTCTAATTTTTTTAGAGATTCAGCTTGATTTAGAAATAGGTTATGTGCAGTAATGAATTGTTTATTTTTAAGATGTGTAACTGCAACCTCACAATGTATTTTTGAATCCAATACCAATATCCATTGTTTTTATTTTATAAGATTTTGTAATGTTTAATCAAATTATGGATTTATCACAGCACGACCAATAATTTTTCGCGCTTTAAGATCTTTCAAGGCAGTGTTTGCCTCATCAAGCGTATATCTTTTTGATATAACTGGTTTTATCACGCCTTTTTTTGCTAACTCGATCAATTCAATCATGTCATTATAGTTACCAGTGTAAGCACCCTGAATAATTAGTGATTTGAGTGGAATTGTTACAAGAGATAATTCTAGAGAGCCCCCAAAAAGTCCAACAAGGACAAGGTTTCCCCTTTTTCGTAAAACTGCTAGTGCAGTCCTCACAGTTTGAGGAGCATTTACAAAGTCTATTACACTGTCAGGTCCTTTGCCATTGCAAATAGAAATTATTTTTTGTACTGGACCTTCAATTCCAGAAGATATTGACCCAACCACACTGGTGTTAACAACAAAGTCCGCACCCATTTTTTTTGCGGTTTCAAATTTTTTGTCATCATTATCAATGCAGATAATTTTGGCTTTAGTTATTGCTTTTGCAAGTTGAATTGCCATCAATCCCAAGCCACCAGCTCCAATTATCAGTAAAAATTCTGGTGAATTTGTATTTGCTTTTTTTACAGCAGTATATGCAGTAAGCCCAGAACAAGCAAGAGAAGTTGCAGAGTCTAGATCAACACCGTCAAGTTTTGCCAAATATTTAGAATCAGGAACTAAAGCATAATCAGAATATCCACCATCTTGAAAAACACCCATTGATTTTGGTGTGTCACATAGATTTTCATTTCCTACTTTACATGCAGGGCATTCTCCACAACCTATCCAAGGAAAAATCAGAACTTCATCTCCTTTGGATATTCCAGAAACAGTATCACCAATTTCATCAACTATCCCAGCAATCTCATGCCCAGGAGTTACAGGATATTTTACACCTCTATCTGTAACTTTCATAAATTTTCCGTCTCCAAGATCATAACCACCTTCCCACAAGTGTAAATCACTATGACAAACACCTACAGATTTTACTTTGACTAGAACTTGATTTCCCATAGGTTTTGGTGTCTCAGATTCTATTATTGCAAGAGGCTCATTTGGACCTGTAATTCGAGCAGATTTCATAAAGTGATTTTTTGTCATAACAATATAAGAGTTGACTGGAAGTGAGAAAAGATTAGAGCCCTAAGATATTATTGAATATAACGAGAGTGATTATGTGAGTGAACCACAAACTCCTAATAGTATCTCTCAAGAACCAGTGAATATTCTATTTAATCCATCATCTGTTGTCAAAAAAGATGTTTGGGATATTGACTTGATTCAAATTTTAGATTTATTGAAAAAAATTCTAGAAAAATCAGGTAAGAAAGATTTCAAAATTGCAGGAATGGCGGCATTATCATCATCATTAATTTATAGAATGAAAGTCGAAAGTATTTTTGCATTACAAAGAGCAGCAATGGAGAAAAAACCAATGCACCAAAGAACAGACATAGATATTCAATTAATTGATATTCCATACAGGCATGAATCAACATATCCAGTTTCATTAGATGATTTACTGGGATTACTTCAAAATCTTATTGGCACAATTGCTAATCCTCAATCAAGAAGAAACAGACGATTAGAAATTGAACCAATTGAAGCACCTGATTTTCAAGAATATTTTACATCACTTGAAAGTATCATTGGAAAATATGAAGACTTGGTGATGAAAAAAATTATACCAAAAGGATTTGGATTACTTCAAGATATCATTGTAGAACTCGATGAAATTGATTCAATCAGATGTTTCTTTGCAATATTATTTTTAGCCAAAGATCATAAGGTAGATCTTGAACAAGTCGAAGATGACATCAAAATTTCTGTTATAAAAGAAGAATTAACAAACTGATCAACAATGGAGAAAATATTTCTTTAACTAGATTTCAGAGGTGTGAATAGATAATTGGTTAAAATTGCGAATATGGATGAGGCAACAGCAAGAATTGAAGCAGCTCTGTACTCAGCAGGTAGGCCCCTTAGAATAGAAGAACTAATCAGAGCCTCAGGCACAGAATCTAGGACAAAGACACTAGAATTACTCAACAACATTATGAAAAAGACAAGGTTAGCATTCAAAGCACTTGAAGTAGTTATACTTCCAGATGGATCATATGTATTTCAATTAAAGCCAGAATTCAGCTCTACAGTGAAAAGATTTGCATCAAAACCAATTCTTCCAAATGCAGCACTAAAAACATTATCATACATTGCATATAGCCAACCAATCTCATCAAAACAACTTGTGGAAACAAGAGGTTCTGGTGTGTATGCGCACCTAAAAGAACTACGACAATTAGATTTTATAACTCACCAAAATGTTGGAAGATTAAAAATTTACACAACTACAGAAAAGTTCCAAAAGTATTTTGGAATTCAAGGAGATGTGGAAGATCTAAAACAAAGACTTTTCTCCAAAGTTAGGAAAACAGCAAGTATGAGTCAAACAAATCATAATGCCCAAATTGTTACAGAACTAAACTAAGTAGATTTAAACCCAAGCCTAATTTTTTGCGTTTTGTATAAATTAGAGTAATTCAGACAAGGTTTTGTGAAAAAATGCGTAGAGAATTTAGCAACTAGTAAAATAACTGGTGGGAGAAGACATCCACTTAGAACTAGACGCAAATATGAAATAGATAGATACCCAAACGAAGCTATCAACGGAGCTCAAGTAACAATAACAAGACGAGTACGTGGAAATAATAAAAAGACAGCTTTGAAAACAATTGATTTTGTCAATCTATCCACAGGAGATGCTAAAGTTAAGAAGGTGAAAATTCTCAAAGTTTTAGAGAATGCAACAAATAATGATTACAAAAGACGCGGCATCATTACAAAAGGTGCAATACTTGAAACAGAAGAAGGTAAGTGCAGAATTGTTTCAAAGCCAGGGCAAAATGGAATAGTTAACGCAATTTTACTAAAAGAATAAAATGAAAGATTATGAACATATTGTAATCTGGTTGGATTATTTTAATAAAAATTTAAAAAAATCAAAAGGGAGAAGACAGAAATTAGAAAAATGTATTTTTGATCCTTCGTTAAAAGAATTGATAGATGCAACAACATCTGCAGGGTTTGAAATAACAGAGTCGGATGATAAGGTAAGATTTCCTAAAAGACCATTTGTTAGGTCAGGGTATGTTATTTTGCCAAAAGGATCACCCAAGACAAAAATTCTTAACAAAATTTCTGAAAAACTAATTTTGAAAAGGTCAAAACAGTCAAAATAAAATCAAATCTAGCTCTTAGCTAAAGTAAAGTTGACAGAAGTCTATGATAAGAATATCATGTAACTGATTTTAATTGCAGGAGGTAGGAGAAATAATGCACCTAGCCGGAAGTGGCAGGGTAATCATCCAACTATCAAACAAACTAGTTGAA
>JADFLN010000071.1 GCA_022564385.1 Nitrososphaerota archaeon
AAAATAAAAACAATTCTAAAAGATAAAGAAGCTGAGATAAAAAATGAATAGTTGTATTTTATTTAATGAAAGTTTAAATGAGACATTTTTTGTTGGAGATAAAAAGGAATTCTTATGACACAATCAATTAAACTTTCAACTGATCAAATGCGTTTGATGTCTCTTTTCCAAAATGTTACAGGTGCAACTGCACGTGATTGTATTGAAGATGAAAAACAAGATAGAATAATTTTTGTAGTTAATTCGGGTAAAATGGGTCTAGCAATTGGTAAAGGTGGCATGCATATCAAATCATTACAAAATATTATTAAGAGAAATGTAGAGTTGGTAGAATTCGATGAAGATCCATCGAAATTTTTAACTAATTTACTTAATCCAAAACTAGTTTCTGAAGTGAAAATAAACACAAGACCAGATGGGTCAAAACAAGCAATTGTGTTAGTAGACCCCAGAAAGAAAGGAATAGTTGTTGGACGAGAAGGTAGGAATGCTGAGAAAGCACGACTACTTGCAAAACGATATTTCAATATTACAAATGTACTAATTAACAGTCCAGAAAGAACAATGGAAATGTAAGAATGACAAGAAAATCACCTCTAGGATTATTTGCAGGTAGAGTTTTGAGCTCTAAGAAAAAGAAACAGAGATGGGCAATCTCTACTTACAAGAGAAGAAAACTTGGTATTGATAAAAAGTCTGATCCTCTTGGGGGCGCACCTCAAGGGCGGGGAATTGTTTTAGAAAAAGTAGGTATTGCAGCAAAACAACCAAACTCTGCTATACGAAAATGTGTTAGAGTTCAATTAATTAAAAATGGAAAGACCGTTACAGCATTTTTGCCACGAGATGGTGCAATGAACTTTATTGATGAGCATGATGAGGTACATATTCAAGGAATGGGTGCAACACAAGGTGGTGCAATGGGTGATATTCCTGGTGTTAGATTCAAAGTTTTCAAAGTTAATGGTACATCACTTCACGAGTTAGTAATTGGTAAGAAAGAAAAACCAAGGAGATAGAAATGGCAGAAACAAAGAATATGTTATTATTTAGAAAATGGGATTTGTCAGATATTGAGATTAAAGATCCTGGATTAAAGACTGCAATCTCTTTAAGAAAACAAATTTTACCATACACCTATGGTCGTTCAGCACTAAAGCGATTCAACAAAGCAAATGTTAATCTTGTTGAGAGATTAATGAATAAGACAATGCACTTTGGAAAGAAATATGCAAAGAACACAGGACGAATGACTGGAAAAAAGAACAAAGTTCTCAATACTGTAAAAACTGCATTTGAAATTATTTTCCTAAAAACTGGAAAAAACCCCGTTGAAGTTTTAGTTAGAGCAGTAGAGTTTTCTGCGCCAAACGAGGACACTACAAGAATTGTTTATGGTGGTACAGTGTACCATGTCTCAGTTGATGTTGCACCAATTAGAAGAGTTGACTTGGCTCTAAGATTTATCTCAGATGCAATTAAAGAGGCAACATTTTCCAATCCAAAACCCATTGAAGAACACATGGCAGAACAACTCATTCTAGCATCAAATAATGACTCTAATGCTCCTTCTGTAAAGAAGAAGAATGAGTTAGAAAGAATAGCCCAAGCATCAAGATAGAAATTTTTCAAGTAGCCCGAGGCAGATTCGAACTGCCGTCTCCGCCTATCCACTCATGAGATCCAGAGGGCAGAATCCTTGACCGCTAGACTATCGGGCTACCAAAACAAATTCTAGTGTTTTAGAATATAATCATTTACTGAAATTATTTGATTCTAACTTCATGAATGGCAGTCGCATAATTACACTCTGCTCTTAATCTCATGTATGGAATTAGTTTGAAATGTATTGAATAAATGTCTCTCTCCTTTAAGAGAATTCCTCTCTTCATTAATGAAATCAATCCTCTAGATGGAATTAAAATTGTCACATTTCTCTCTCTGCATACTTGTTCACTTTTCTTTTGAAATTGTTTTAATGTAAATGCAACATCATTCATTTCTAAAATTAAAGGCCAGACAATTTGAGCCCAAACAAACCTCCTGTTTTCAGTAGCTGAGGCATATTTTCCTTTTTCACTTAACATTAATAATATATCTACAAAAGATGTTATAACTTGATAGTTGTCTCAAAAAGAAATTGAAGAATCATTAAATTTGTTAGAAAAAGATTGGGACATTGATCCAATATTAAGAGAATTTACGCTGGGTAAAATTACTGATGTGTCTGAGTATTCACTAAAAGTAAAAGATGTAATCTTTCATGTTCCATATCTTAATTCTCAAAAAAAATATATTTTATGGAAATGCTACTGGCCTGACTGTCATAACTGCTGTGATAGACAAGGCAGACTTCCACTAACCTCTGATGATCTAATTACTATTGGAAAGGGCTTGAAATATCAAAAGACATCAGACTTTATAAAAAATGAAACAATTACTGTTACATATTCCGAACCAGGGCCATCAGGGCAAATGACAACAATGACTACAATTAATCTAAAAAGAAAAAATGAAGAAACCGAAGCAGATGACGGAACACACATCTCTTGCAGATTTTTAGATAATGAGGGAGGATGTAGCATGCATCCAGACAGACCTGGAGTATGCTATCTTTATCCATTTAGTACTTGGCTAGAAAACGAAAAAGGCAAAGCCCGAGTGCATGCAACTTTTCAATTTACTGGTGATTGTCCTGGATTTTACTTGGCAGATACGATAGATCCAATGAAAGACGAATTCAAAGAATATTCAAAAATTATTTATGATTACAACATGGCATCAAACCGCACCAATAGAGAAGGACTGGGTTCAGTTAGTTTTGTTTAGAAACAGAATCAAATCATATTTCTAAATCAGTATACTTTTGGCAAAAGCTGTATTCTATTAATTTTTAGAGTGTGACGAAAGTAAAGAAAAGGTTAAATTCAAATTTTGCAACAAGAATTTACTAATGAATATGCGTGTAATAGTTTTATTTTTAGGAATTATAATGATCTCTTCAACTATTAGTGTCTCTTCTAGTGAAGCACTTCTCCCGGTAAACCTTCCTGATCAAAGTCAGGCACCATCTCATGTTAGAGTTATTGAAGGTGAGAATATCATAGCATATGCAAGAGCTCTTTACACATCACTTGATGATCCTTCTAATCATGAAGTACCTACCAGTGATCCACATGATGGAGTAGCAAAATTATTCTTAACTCGAACAGATGGAACCTTTGGTTGTAGTGGAACTTTAACGGATGATAAACAGCACATTATCACGGCAGCACATTGTGTGGCAGATAATAATGGTAATTACATTTTAACATCTGGATCAGCTACATTTGAAGGCAATTTTGAATCAATTACAATATCACTAGATCCGTCAAATTCTTTGTCTCATCCAGATTATGATGGTGATTTCATTAAGGGAAATGATATAGCAATTTTAAAACTTGCAACAACTGCACCTATACAAATTCCTGGAATACCTCATGCTACATCTGGAAGTGTAGTCGGTGATATCATAAATAAAAGCGGATATGGTTTGTCTGGGTTCTTAAGTACTGGAACTGATAGTTCCACATATCCATTTGGTACCGAAAGGAATGGCCAAAACAAGTATGACGCTTTTGCTGACACAATGTATACTGCATTAGGATTAACTTCAGGTGAAGACTTTAATCCTGAAGCAATATATCAATTTGATTCTGATGATGGCAACTCTCCACATGATGCATTTGGATTTTTCTTTGGAATATCTGACCTTGGTTTAGGAAACAATGAAGTAATGTCCGCATCAGGGGATTCAGGAGGACCAGCGATTCTAAACGGAGAACTCGTAGGTGTGACATCTTATGGAATCTCCCTAGAATTTTCTCGAGGAGCACCTCCAAGAACTTCTGATTGTACAACAGAAGGTAAAAGCCCAATTTTGGATAGTAGTTGTGGAGAGTTTGCAGGAGATACCAGAGTTTCATATTATGCTGATTGGATTGCCACTGTTTTAAACACAGTAAATGATACAGAGTCTCCAATAATCTCTTCAATTAATGTTGATGCCTCATCAACCACAGCTACTATTACGTGGACTACTGATGAACCAGCAACAAGTTTGGTAGACTATGGCACTGATAATACTTATGGCTCATCTGTATCCGATACTAGCTATGTTATTTCTCATAGTATAGAACTAACTGGATTGTCATCCTCAACTAATTATCATTTCATGGTAACCTCTGTAGACACTTCAAATAATTCCGCATCTTCTAGTGATGGTCAATTTACAACTACATCACCACCTACACTAGAATCAATTATTGTATCTCCTGATAATTCTTCTATAACTGAAGGTTCAACACAACAATTTACTGTAACAGGTACATATTCAGATGGAACTAGTCAAGTGTTAACAGACGTAACTTGGTCAAGTTCTCTTACTACTATTGCAACTATTGATGTGAATGGCTTAGCTACAGGTGTTACAGTAGGTTCAACCACAATAACTGCAAATTCTGGTGGACGAGTAGATTCCACTAATCTAGATGTGACAGCAGCTTCTGAAGAACCAACAATTTCTAGTGTCTCCTCAATTACCTATTCCACTCATGGAGGAAAAGATAACTCGAAACATTTGAGCATAACAATAACAATAATTAATGATTTTGCAGATCCAGTTTCTGGAGCATCTGTTTCGATTGACCTTTTCCGTGATGGTAATTCAGTAGGAACTGGAACTGCTACTACTGCAACTGATGGGACAGTGACATTTTCCTTAAAGAATGCTTCAGCAGGTAACTATACAACTACAATTAGTAATGTAACTGCAGCTGGTCTTACATGGGATGGTATAACACCACCAAATAGTTTTACAAAGTAAGATTAGCACTTTAAATCAAATTCTGATGAATTTTATTAGATTAGCTAAATTTTAGAATTATTACTTAGGCTCTCGCTACTTTCATTAAATTACCAATCTTGATATCCATTCCAAATCTCTTCTCATGCTTTTTCATGTAAAGAAATATTGCAATAAAGTCAGGTAATGCCTTCCAGAAACTAAAGTCCTTGTGGATTTTTGATCTTACGAAATTAAACACCTTTGCATATACCTTGAAGTGTTTATCAACTGCCTTTTCATATGCTGCAAAGTCATTCATGTTATCAAGGAAAATATCAACGCACTGCATAGATGGAATAATTCCCTCACCTAGCATTGCAAAGACTGTTCCAATTGATTCACCAACACCAACTACTTTTCCTGAATAGAATGGCTTGCATTTATCAGGTGTGGCGAGTCTTATTGGGCGTCCCTTTGTTTGGATAACTTTACCTCCATATTTTTTCAAGAATGCATCAGTAACTTTGATGTGATTCTTTTTGTAGTCCCCTGCACCAATGTGTGCCCACTTTTCTCCTAACGGAAAATACCAAAAGTATCCTGACATGCCAGGAAATGGTTCCAAGTAAAAGTCATCAAACGGTACACCGTTCTCATATTCAACCTTATACTCGTATGTTGGCAAAAAGAAATCCTCCTTTAGTTTTGGTAGATAAATTCTATGAAATCCTGTACAATCAATTATTAGATCATATTCTTTCTCTAGTTCTTCGAGCTTTGGTGCTGTTCCATAAAGTACCTTAGAGTCTTTGATAAAATCTTTGATCAGTCCTAGTTTATTGTATGTGCACAATCCATGCAGTCCGATATCAAACTTTACACCGTTACCCATCTTGACATGCATTACTTTACCCTCATGGATTAGAAAATCAGCAAAGTCTCTGCCAGTCTTTTCGCAGAATACTTCTAGCTCTGACTTTATTGTTCCCCAAGCGCAGATAGAGTCATGTCTCTCTTCTACCATTCTCTCATATCCTACTACTTCGTGTTCAGAGTCTTTTAGTCTGGCCATGAGATATGATCCTGCTACTCCCATTCCCATTACTGCTATCTTCACAATTTGCGATTAATTTATGCCTAATAAAAATAATTCCTGAAAATTGTTGGGATTCTATGATGAACTTTAAATGCTTGAGGTTTGTTTTTTCTGATAATTTAATTCTAGGCATTAAAGCATTGCGTAGAAATTCTTAGTTTTGTATATCTTTCAAATGAACTATAATTATTTGACAAAATGAAAACTCTGATAATTTTTACACTCATTGTTATAATGGGATTAGCAGTAATTGGTGCCGGACCTAGTTCATTTATTGATAATGTTGGAGCAGGTGGCATATTTCTTTTTAGTGCAGTGAATAGTGATTCAGCATTTGCTATACTTGATGAGATTAAGATAGATGTAACTCCAATTACTGAAACAGTTGAGAAAGGTACCTTTTCTTTGAGCCAAATTTCAGACAATACACTACAATTACTATCTGATAATATTACAAAAGAGAAACTAGCTGAGATGGAAGTTCATCGTTTGATTAATCTAGAAAGAGAAAAGTATGGACTAAATATCTTGGAATATGATGAAAATCTATCTCTTGTTGCAAAATTACACAGCATAGACATGGCAGACGATGAATATTTCGCTCATGAAACACCAGAAGGATTGAGTCCAACAGATAGAGCAAGTAGATCTGATTATGTATGTGAATATAGAATTGGCAATCTAATTTACTCAGGAATTGGGGAAAACATCCACATGGTAAAAGGCTCTTCAGTATCCTTCATGTCACCTGAATCAATTGCTGAATTGGCTGTTTCAGGTTGGATGGACTCTCCTGGACACAAAGAAAATATTCTAACCTCCAATTTTAGCAAAGAAGGAATTGGGGTATCAATTTCTGCATTCACCATCCATGTGACACAGGACTTTTGTTAGTTTTATAGAGTCATGTTTGAATCCAATCTCACACCAATAGTGGGTTTGGTAACTTTGAATTTTTCTCCACAATGAAAACACAAATGAACAGTATGTGGCTTTATTGCATATAGTCCTTCATCAATATGCTGACCTTTGCAAAAAGGACAGAAAATTGTGACTTTATTTCTAGCCTTCATTTTATACTCACATTATATT
Source organism: Nitrososphaerota archaeon (assembly GCA_022564385.1). GTDB lineage: Archaea > Thermoproteota > Nitrososphaeria > Nitrososphaerales > Nitrosopumilaceae > Nitrosopumilus. The sequence goes on from JADFLN010000071.1 coordinate 7,014, forward strand.
GTACTTTGATCTTATATTGATATGATGAATTCATGCAAGCATGAAAAAATAATCCTAGATGACTTTGTTTCTCATGAAACTGACGACAAAGGTAGATGTACAAAATATCTGTGCTATAGTCATTGCTTAAACTGTAATCATAAATTCCGCAAGTTTTTCAAATTATTGGATGGCAAAAGCAAGATTAGGACCTATGTTATGCTAAAAGAAGAACGTGAATAAATGTGCCCAAAGTTAGAGTCGAGAAAATTATCAAAGCCGAAATAGATAGAGCCTTCTCAATTATAACTGACTTTGAGAATCTTCCATCAAAACTTCCTCAAATATTCAAATCAATAAAGATAATCTCACGGGATGACCATTCTATTACTACTGAAGAATCTGTGCGAATGGCAGGACGAGACATTACACAAAAGGTACGACATGTTCTCTATCCACCATACAAACATGAAGCCTTTATTCTTGAAGGAGATGCAAAGGGCAGTCACATAGTTGTGACTTTTAAAAAGACTCGTGGAGGGACGAAAATTATTGTTGATGGTGATTTTAAGCTAGCAGGAAAGTTGAGGCTTTTGGGATTTATTGCAAAGATGAAAATTGAGCAAAATATCAGTGAGGTGATGGATGAGTTTGCTATTCTCTTAATGTCTGATTCCATAAATGATGAGAAATAGTATCTCCGATATTTTGTGATTATTCCATGCCTGAATAGTTGATTTCTGTATAGGTAATCGTGAAGAATTTTTAATC
>JADFLN010000159.1 GCA_022564385.1 Nitrososphaerota archaeon
AATCTACATAATCGATTCATTGAGGTTTGTAATGAAGATGGAAAATGTCAATCAGAATTTCTTAGAGATTTGATTGAAACTGTATGTGAAGATTTAGAAGAAGAATCAAACTTAACAATTCGGGAGACAATCCCCCAAGACCTAATAGAACCTAGAGTTGAGATAATTTACGATTAGCCTCTATAGACTACTAACCAATTTGGAACTTTATCCCCATTTGGAATAACAGATATTAGATTTTCCTCCCCACCAATACTTGCAATAAAATTTTCTATCGCTATCATAGTTTTATCAATCTTATAATCCACTATTTCAAAGTGTTTTAGCCTAACCCTTTTAGGACCTTTCTTTGAACTTTCAAAACTCATACTCATTAAACACAACTAATCAAAGTAGTATATTAAAAATTCATTCACCAAATAATGTAATCTTAATACATTTCAAACATAACCAATTCTGAATGATTACACTTTCATTATTACATTTAGAACATTTATTCATCTTCAGAATCTCTATGTCTTTCATTATCCTTTAGTGTCTTGTCTTGATGGCAATCTCTACACAAACCTTGACAGTTTTCTATGGAGTTATCACCTCTAGAATCTATATGGTCAAATTCCCAATGCCTAGGAAATTTTCCACACATTGCACATTGACCATGTTGTAATTCCATTACACGGTCTTTTGTGATTGAAGTAAAATCTGCTCTTTCAACATCTTTGTATGAGTCTGATTTTGATTTTGAACTTGCAACTTTAACAGCAATAGCAATTATGATTATCAGAAAAATTACTCCAAGTACAATTCCCCCCATCTGACCTTCGCCTAGAATAATTTCTCCTGTTTGTGAATCAGTCATTATTCCTGTGTTGGGGTCTACAATTTGATTAGTATCAATATCACGGCAAGCAAAATTTCCTTGATTATCTAATCCTTGATATGTTCCAACAGGACATGTTCTTTTTACATTACTAATTTGAACACATTCAATGTTTGCTCCTCTAACTTCTGCTTTTGTTCCAGCTGGACAATTTTCAGATTGACTAGATGATTGTGCAAAAACAGATGCTGGAATTAACAAAACAAATGCTATTGCAATAATTATTACAGGTTTCATATTCCTTTAATCCAGTTTTGTGTCTTTGATTTCCTTTTTGTAATTTCTTATCTTCTCAGCTATCCCATATATTGGAATTGGAAATGCTCTATTTGCTTCTAAAGATTTTTTCATCTCTTTTTTATCAAGTTTCATATTAAATTTTGTTAGGAATTCATCAATGCTCTCTTGTCTGAATGTAGACTTCTCTTGAGAGGCACACATTGTAACTCCAAGATTACACATAGAGTAAATCTCTTGCCACTCATTCATCAATTCCTCATTAGAATTAAAATACAAAACAAGATAATCTTTAATTCTATCACTATGGTGAACCAAATAACTTAGAAATATTGAATGTGTTTTATTATAATCACTATTTTCTTTCTCAATTAATATAGAAAAATCTTGGTAAATCCTATTGCTCAATTCAGTTAATTTTTCTAAGATTTTACTCTTAATTTGTAATTCAAATTTATAATCTTCACGTTCTCTATCAATTCTTTTTTGGGCTTTTTCATGTACGTTTTCAATTTCAATTAATTTTTGTTTATGTAGAAAATTAAAGAACGGTATTAACAAACCGGAAATAATTCCTCCTACTATGAGTAATCCCAATGGATAAAGAAAATTTTCTTCAAAACTCATAAAATCATATCATATCAAACCTTGGTTTATGCTTTCTGTAGATTATCAAACAATTACTAACTGGTTGAGAATGATAGGGATTAATCTCAACGATACGCCATCCCTCTGGTTCTACAAAAAATTCACCTTCAATTTCAGGTGGAGGAAGCCATCCAAACAGACCATAATGAAAAACTAGCCTCAATTTGGCTCCACAAAGGGGACATTCATCAAGATTTGGCTCTTCTTCAACTTTCAATTTGCTATATGATAAATCACCAAACCATGTTATGGTGTGATATCCATGTTTTACTCCTGCATGAGATAACTGATAG
>JADFLN010000160.1 GCA_022564385.1 Nitrososphaerota archaeon
TGAGTCCAGTGTCTATTGGTTCAGTAGAGGTAGCGTTGAGTCCAGTGTCTATTGGTTCAGTAGAGGTAGCGTTGAGTCCAGTGTCTATTGGTTCAGTGGAGGTAGCGTTGAGTCCAGTGTCTATTGGTTCAGTGGAGGTAGCGTTGAGTCCAGTGTCTATTGGTTCAAGAGATCCTGTAAATGGTTCAATAGTTATAGTTGAATCTATAGAATTAGATGATTCATCCAATTCAGCATAAGCAAATCCCCAATAAGATGAACCAATAGAAACAGGAGTTAATACTGTAGATGATAATATAATAAGGATCAAAACATAAGATGGAAATTGTTTAAAACTAGTTTGTTTAATTTTAAAATTATTTCTGTATAACAAAACAAATCCTGCAAAAGGAGCTAGAAGTAAAACTAGAAAAGATTCTGAGTTATTTTCTGTAATAAAAGAATTCTCAATAACATTTTGTGTAGATGTATTTATAACTAAATTATTTTCAATAAGATTTAGTTGATTAGTTAATGATACAGTTGTTTCAAATAATTTAAAATCAACATAACTTGAAATAATTTCATTTTGATTTGTTAGTGTGAATTTATCAAGAATAATTTTATCAGATAATTGATTGGTTGAAATATTAGATGATTTTTCAGATTTTGTTCTTTCGGTAATTCTTTCAGAAATTGCAACAGTATCCCATTTTGAATCATAAACTATAGGAACATGTTTCATTAAAAAAACAGAATCAGATATTGCAACAGAATCATTAGGCGCATCATTATCAAAAACTATAGCTTGAATTTTTAGATTATTTTTTACTAAAATAGCAGTATCAGAAATTAATGAATTAGAGATTCGTGTGAAAAAAAATGCAGTGTGTTCTAAATCATTTTGTTCATTTGAAAAAGATACTCCACTAACAAATTGTGTGCTAGTTTGTGTAATAGACACAACAGACGATAATAGAATCAGAATTACAAAAATTCCTAAATTCTTTTTATTCATTTTAATTGGTACCTCTGATTGTCTGGAAATCTTCAAAAAACAAAATGTCTAGATTTTGTATCGATTTCATCTTAAGAATAATTGTGGATTTGGATCAATAAGCGGAATGGATCAGTAACAAAAAACATGTTCCATAATGGATCCTTACAATAATTACAATACCAACTTGGATCTGAAAAATATTGGAAATTTTGGTCAAAAATAGTGTTAGAGAAAAAATTCTAAATCATAATGAATTTCATATAATTTCTTAGTAAATTGAAGAGAAAAAATATCACTTGTAATAAATTTCTATTTTATAATATAAACTAAAATTAATTTTTAGAATATTTTTCAAGTTTTGTTTTTTATATTTTTAGAAGATTTTTCTTTAATATTATTCATATATTCAGATTTTTTAAGATTTTAAAAATATGGATGTAACAAAGATGATTCATTAATATTATTAATTAATAGAAATAATTTTAGATGTTATAATATTTACATGGTTTCTGTATCAAGTGAGATCTTCATTCCATTCTTAATAGAAGAAAATTCTTCATCAGAGATAATTATTAATGGAATGTTTGCCAATGCACATCCAGTAACTACTGTAAGATCTACTTTTTGACAAATCATTGCGAGAGGTGCAGTATTGTTTGATTTAATTGAATAAATTGTATATGCACCAACACTGCTACCAATACCTGAAGGAAAAACAAGAATAGTGTCTTTTATTGACTTTCCAAAAAGATCATGACTCTTGTCGCTAATAATTCCTGTTTTTTTATCAACTGTTCCTAAAAAATTAATTGGTTTTTCAGATTTTAAAACAATACCTTTTACTTTTCCTGCAACAATAACTTTTTTCATCTTGTCTCATCTTCAACAATTTGTAATAATGATTTTAGGTTAACATCTACACCAGTAGAATTTTTGAGATAGAATGCACCCTTAATGCTATTTGTAGTGATAGCATCAACATTATCTTTGTTAATCAATGGAGTAAGACAAATACAACAATCAGAAAGAATTTCACATCCAGAACGTTCAAGTTCATTAATGTATCCAACTTTTCTTG
>JADFLN010000161.1 GCA_022564385.1 Nitrososphaerota archaeon
TAAATCGTGCTCTATGTTGAATTGATCCAAACACTTTCCTATTCCATGAATAACAATATCGTCAATTGATTTGGGTTTTGTATAAAATTCGGTTACAGGTAGCAAAATTATAACACCCAATCTAGATAACTTTAACATATTTTCTAAATGGATTGCAGAAAATGGAGTCTCCCTTACCATCAAAATTAATTTTCGGGATTCTTTTATTGTTACGCCTGCAGCTCTTGCAATTAATGTATTATCATACCCATTTGCAATTGAAGACAATGTTTTCATACTACATGGTATGATAATCATTCCATCAACTCTGTGAGTTCCGCTTGAAACACTTGATGCCATATTTTTTTCGTCTGAAATATTTGTTGCAAGTGACTTTACATGATCAATTGTATATTCAGTCTCCATTGTAATACATTTTTCAGCCCACTCTGACATTATCAAGTGAGTTTCAACATCAAGTTTCTTAAGAGTCTCAAGCATTCTAATTCCATAAACTACTCCAGTGCTGCCAGTAATTCCAATGATTAATTTCAATAATTAATCTTGAAGACTAGAGTATTTTATGTATTAGATAGAAAGGGTCATGTACTAGAAATTTTGAGCCTCATCGTTATCTTCATCCATCTCCAACTCTTTTCTTGCTTTTCTTCGTTTAAACCACAAAGAGATTCCACACACAATCATTGCAGTTGACAAGATTACCCCCATAATTTGCAACTCAAAAGAATACAGCATATCAACAATCAGATATCATCTAAAAAAAATCTTGTGGTTATCTTCTATATTATTAATTGAAAATTAGCTATATTAGATCCCAGTATCTAAGCATAGTGTGATTAAGAGTTCTGAAATTAAGAAGATAGTAAATAACTATTCAGATGTTAGAATTGGGGTTCTGGGTAGTCATTCTGCATTAGAAATAATGGATGGTGCAAAAGATGAGGACTTTCAGACCATAGTTTTTTGTCAAAAAGGAAGAGAAACACCATATCAAAGGTTTGGAAGAATTGCAGATGAAATTATAATATTAAATAAATTCAAAGACATGGCTTCAGCCAAAATCCAGAAAAAATTACTGGAATCAAACACAATCATTGTTCCACACAGATCACTTACGGTATATCTTGGGTACAAAGTAATAGAGAACACATTCAAAGTGCCAATTTTTGGAAATAGAAAATTATTCCAAGCAGAAGAAAGAACTGCAAAGAAAGGACAATACTATCTTTTAGATAAGGCCAAAATAAAATATCCTAAATTATTCAAAGATCCAAAAAGAATCAATAGACCATGTATAGTAAAGGTTCAAGAAAAAAATAGACCTCTAGAAAGAGCATTTTTTACTGTTTCATCTTACAAGGATTACAAAGAAAAATCAGAGGTAAAAATCAAGCAAGGAATTATCTCAAGAAAAGATCTAGAGAGATCAAGCATTGAAGAATTAGTAATAGGAACTTACATGAATTTTAACTTCTTCCATACACCAATTTCAAACCAAGTTGATTTCATTGGAATTGAAAGAAGATTGCAGACAAATATTCATGATTACAATGCACTACCTGCCAAACAACAACTAGACATTAACATAGATATACAAAATATTGAGGTCGGTCATACACCCGCAAGCATTAGAGAATCACTTCTTGAAAAAGTAATTAGGATGGGAGACAAGTTTGTAGCAACAGTCAAAAAAGAATATGCGCCAGGAATCATTGGTCCATTCTCACTTCAAAGTGTAATTACGAAAGATTTAGAGTTAATAGTATATGATGTGTCTTTACGTGTTCCTGGAAATCCAATAGTTGCCACTACAAGCCCCTACACAAAATATCAGTATGGAGAGACCTTTGGTGTTGGTAGAAGAATTGCAATGGAGATAAAACGAGCCCAAGAAGAAGGTCGTCTTGATGAAGTAGTGACATAATGATATTTTGAATTGATGTTAGAATCATGCCACTCCCAGAAAAATACAAGGAAGAATCAAGGCTTCGTTTTGTTAAATGTCCTTATTGTGACACTGAATTTTCAACATCAATGAAAATTCCAAGATGTTCTA
>JADFLN010000072.1 GCA_022564385.1 Nitrososphaerota archaeon
GTTTGTCATTAGTTTTAGTTTTTTATTAAAATTCTTCCAACTTGGAGATATTTTTTACTAATTAGATTCTATTAAGATCGTATTTGGTATTTTTAAGGCATTTCGTAATCTATAGTTAGATTACGAAATAATCACCCATTAATCATTTTAATAAAATGTTACATGGCAAATTTTGAGAGCTCTTTTGCAAGATCAATTGTCTTCTCTACACTGTAGCCCTCACCAGCAGACTGGCCAAGCACAACACGATCAAATCCTACTTCCTTTAGCTTGGTAATGTCAGATCCTATTTCCTCAATTGTTCCAGTCATTGGCATTCTATTGTCTCCTAAACTTATTTGACTAACTTGTGGAAATGACAAAGTAGACATATCAAAGTCATCTGGATTCTTTCCGACTTTTTCTACCTCTTGCCTTATTGCTTGAATGATTTGTCCTAGCTGATCTATTGGCACCCCTACTACCCCAAGCCAACCGTTTGCATATTTTGCGATTCTTTGAAATGTTTTTGGTGAAAAACCCCCAAGCAAAATTTTTGGGTGGGGTTTTTGCACAGGTTTTGGTCCAATTTTTGATGGCGGAATGTTGTAAAACTGACCCTTGAACTCAACAACATCGTCTGTCCAAACCTTTTTCATTGCCTCAAGGAATTCATCTTGCCTTGCTCCTTTTTTCTCAAATGGAACATTAGATGTTTGGTACTCATCTTTTGACCATCCAATTCCAAGTCCTACAATTGTTCGACCCTGTGACAAAACATCAAGTGTCGCAAATTCACGACCCAAAACTACTGGATTGTGAAAAGGTACATCAATTACACCTGTTCCAAGAAAAATTTTGCTAGTGTTTGCTGCAACAAAGGAAAGCAAGTTTATGGGATCATAGATAGTTTGCCACTCTTTTGGCATTATTCCATCAGTAGAGCCAGGGTACATTGATTGGGGTTCAATCGGCCACAAGAGTCTTTCAAGTACCCACAGCGAATCAAAGTTTTCCTTCTCGGCAGCTTGTGCAAATTTGATTACATTTTCTCTTGTCGCGTTTATTCCAGCCTGAGGAAGAGAAAGACCAACTTTCATCGTAGCAAGATCTACGCTCTACTTTTATTTGACTATTTGCCAAAGTAATTCAATTGAGGTTTAATCAAAAAACAAAGACTCTGATTAGGAAAGCCAAAGTAGCTAGGTTGGCTACGGTTGATCAAAAGTCAAATCCCTATGTGATACCAGTAGTTTTTGTTTTTCATAAAAATTCATTTTTTATTCCATTAGATGAAAAAACCAAAAGCGTAAATCCAAAAAAGATGAAAAGAGTAAAAAATATAGAAAAAAATCCCAATGTTTGCCTACTAATTGACCAATATCAAAATAACTGGAAAAAACTTTTCTTTCTCATGATTCATGGTACAGCAACTATAATTGATGATAAAAAGGGTAAGATATTGAGTGAGGTACACAAGCTTTTGATTTCAAAATATTCACAGTACAAAAAAACTGGCATTGGCAATTTCTGTATTAAGATCAATCCTAAGAGAATTACCCATTGGCAGTACTCTAACTGATTGACGTGTCATGGTAATCATGAACGATTCATAATTTCTATAATAATTACGAATTGGGTATAATTTGGGAATTTTGCTAAATAGTATTTCATGTAAAGTAGATTATCAGGTCGTATGTGCTTTTGAAACATATCCTATGCCCACTCAAAATAAGATCTGAAATCATATCCTAGGTGGTATGCTTGGAGTTTTCAAGCATATCGCCAAAAAGATAATATCATATGGAGAAAGCTCGTCAAAATTTTGAAAATATAGAATACAGTATTACTAATAGAATTTACGTAATCTAACTAAGGATTACGCAATTCAAATCTGTTGAGATTTGGTAATTAATGCTGGGGATATAGTTAGACGCAAAGATTTTGCACTACATCTCTAAAATTTACAAAGCAAATTACAGATATTATCTATAAAAATAGAATGCCCCTTTTACAAGTGAAAATAAGACGGTTGTCATAAATCTTTAGAAGATCATAATATCATAATAAAGTATGACTGAAAAATATTTTCATACAGAGATGATGCAGTATTATGAAGAAGTTTTGGCACAATCAGCTAGAAACTATGCCTTTACTTCTGATCAAAAATGGGAGCGAAGATACATAGAATATGAAAAATTATCAGACAAGTTACTAAAGCAAGCAATAAAAAATGCAGATTCTAAAATCAAGGATTTTTTTATTAAAATGGATATTTCAAACATGAATCTAATCAAAATGGAGTTGCTTGCAATTGATTTTGTAAATAACAAAAAATTAGAGAAGGCAATTGAACTTTTAGACAGTAGAGAATATCTGCAAGAAAGAAAAGTAATGGCAAAAGGTCTTGAAACATTTGTCAAAGAACGCTTTGATAAAGTATTAACCTTTTCAGTTATGTCAAAAACAGTAAATGATGTAATTGAACTTGAAAAACGTCTTGAAGCCTTAGAAACACAACTAAAGACAGAAAAATTCACTACAATTGGTAAATTTGCATCAAGATTGACACATGATTTGAGAAATCCTCTTTCTGTAATCAAGGTGACTGTTGAAAATCTGAGATTGTTATATGATATAGATGAGGAAAAACAAGCTCATTTTGAGAGAATAAATCGTGCAATTGATAGAATTACTCATCAGGTTGATGATGTACTGAATTTTATCAAAGGTGAACTTGCCGAAATAGATTCTACATCATTTATTGACATTCTGAAAGAATCTCTTGATTCATTGGTTATTCCAGATAAAATAAAAATTATTATTCCAAAAAATAATGTCAACTTAATTTGTGATAAAAAACAATTTTCAGCAGCTATGAATAACCTAATTTTAAATGGTATTCAATCTATTGATGGTGTAGGAACAATAGAAATAACAATTGAAGAAAATGATAATGAACATATAATTCAAGTCAAAGATTCAGGAAAGGGCATACCCAAAGATAAACTTGAAAAAGTGTTTGAACCAATGTATACCACCAAACAACATGGTACGGGATTAGGATTGGTTAGTGTAAAGTCAATTGTAGAGTCACATGGGGGTGTGATTTCAGTAACTTCACTGCCCACTATATTTACAATTACATTACCAAAATTTACGTAATCCTATACAAGATAATGAAAAACCTCAAACGGATTATTTGTTAGAGACAAAGATTTTGCACTAAAATAACAAAATTTCAAAAAAGATAAGACATGTTAAATAAATTGAATTTTGAAGAGGCCGGAAAAAATTGCACTAGTCTAGACAGAACACTTCTTAGAATCTGTATCATCTTTAACTGCAATTGCAGAGGATACAATCTATGATAAATAAATTGTAAATTAAGATATAGTATGTTTAATCTGATAGAACAGTAATTAACAAAGTTATTAGCAATATAATTTTTAGAAATGTTTAATCAATTTCTAATAAAATTTGGATTGTTTTCAGTGATCATGCCAAGTTTGACATTTTATGGAGTTTATTATTTGAATTTAGATGACAAAAATTTGTTCTTCATAATCATGTTGGGGGTAATTTTTGGATTTGGAGGAATATCCATATTTTTGTCAAGAAACATGTTTTTAGAAATCAAGAAATTTATCAAAAATATTGAAAAAGTTTCTAGTGATAGTTATAAATTATTAAAAATAGAAAGAAATGATGAATTAGGCCAACTTGGGAATTCTATCAACAAGTTAAGTGAAAAATTTCTTAAAAAATCAAAACAACATGAAGAAAAAATTTTGGAGTTAAACATTTTAGACAATGAACTAATGTATAAGATTCAATATCTGGATGATACAAAAACCAAACTAAACAAAACAGTAAAGGAGTTAACTGAACAAAAAGAACTTGAAAAAAAACATCTTTCAGAACTAGAATGGAGGGGTAAAATTGTAAAAAGTCTTGCAGATGAATCTAAAAAGGCAGATCTACAAAAAGCTGAATTTTCTTCAATGATTTCACATGAACTAAAAACTCCACTTACTCCAATAATCAGCTGGTGTTCTATTTTGGAACAAAATGTGTATGGCACTTTAAACCCAAAACAACTAAAAAGTATTCAGAAAATTAACGAAAATGCTCACAAACTAGTAACTATGATTGGGGATTTGTTAGATGTTAGAAAACTTGATATGGAAAAAATGGCATTTGTTTTTTTAGATATATACTCACGTGAAATAATCCAGTCTGTTTATGAAGAATATGAAAATGTCATGAAAGAACATAACATTAAATTTTCTGCGTCTTGCAAAGAAAATTTTGTAATAGTTGGAGATAAAGATAGGATAGGACAAGTACTGAAAAATTTTCTAATAAATGCGATTGATTTTGTACCAGAAAATGGAAAAATAGAAATCTTTACAAAAAGAAATGATCCGTATGTCACATTTTGTGTCAAAGATAATGGAATTGGAATTGCAAAAGAAAAACAAAAAAATCTCTTCAAAAAATTTTATCAGGTAGATACTTCAACAACCCGAGAACATGGTGGTTCTGGTCTTGGATTAGCAATATGTAAGGGAATAGTTCAAAGTATGAATGGGTTAATTGGTGTGGAAAGTGATCTAGGAAAAGGCGCAATTTTTTATTTTAGTCTCCCAATAAGTAAATTTGTGGTTAAATCTCCTTCTTCAATAATGAAATAACTAATTTTAGAAAACTTGTCATCAGCATTGAAAACTAAACTATCTACTGAAAATAATAAAACAAAAGGGGGCTAACTAACAAATCATCTTTTTACTCATTGAAACTATTCCTTTTAGGTTCTATTCTGTATTGAATTTAGAACTCTGATCTCAAGTTAATTTTTTATAGTTACAATTTAGAACTAACTTTTTCTTTAATTATAATCTTGTTAAATTATTTATTCATTATTGAAGGAGTGAACTTTCAGTTAGTTGTGGAATCTGTAAATTCTTTGGAAGTTTTACTAAAAATCTGGTAGGATTATTTTGTACATTAATCGTTCCATGGTGGAACATTACTATTTTGAGGCAGCTTGTCAGTCCCAATCCTGTACCTCTCTTTTTGGTAGTGATCAGAGGATCAAAGATTCTCTCCATCATATCTTCTGGAATCCCAGGACCTGAATCCTGAATTTCAACAAGAACATAATCCAAATTATCAATTAATCTTATTACAACTTCTCCCTCATCCTCAAGTGATTCTATCGCATTTAAAATCAAATTTTTAAAGAGAATTTCAATCTGATACTCGTCACATAGTATGGTACAATTTTCTTCAGGTAATGTGATCATTATGGTTTCAGGAACAGTTAATTCTGTTACACACGACTTTAAAATATTGGATAATTCAACATGTTTTATTTGTAGTGGTCTTGTTTGAACATAGTTGATAACTTGTTCAACCATGTGATTAATTCCAGATAATGCCCGGTAAATTCTTAAAAACGCAATTTTAGAATTCTCATCATCATTTTTTAGGAATTTTGATTGTAGAATTTCAAGTTGAGTTTGAATAACACTGAGAGGATTTCTAACATCATGAGTAAATCTTGATGTAAACTCACCAATGATAGAAAATTTTTCCGAAGCCAAAAGATTTTGGGTTGCTTTATCTAATTTTTCTTGAAGCATGAATTGCTCTTTTTTCAATTTTTTTTCATGAGATGCAAGAAATTCTAAATTTTGAATAATTTTGTTATCTAGTGCTTTTGCAAGTTTTTTTTCAATTTCTACTTGTTTAATGGCCATTTTGATTTTGTAATCACTAAATTCTCTTAATGTGGACATTGTTTTGTCATATAATGGATTTTGATCAAATAGTGAACCCGTAAAATTATCTTCTTTTTTTGATAGTTCTTTAGTCATATGTTGTGAGACGGCTCCTATTTTGAATTGTGTATTTTGCATGGAGGGATGGTCTTTTACTCTAAATCCACTAATCATAATTTTCTTTTTTTTATTGATTGTACTATGCACACAATAAATACAACATTTGAATTAAAATGTACGAGTATGCTTATTTTAAGCATATTTTTTTAATTTTAGCATTAGAATAAAAAATTTCTCACGATTGATCATATTGATCATCATGATTGGTATTAAGAGAAAATTTGTAATAGTTATAATGCAAAAACAAGAATTGGATCAGAAAAATCTCACGAAAAGTGAACTTGGCATAATTGAGCATGTAAATGATGTTAGTTTAGAATTTTCTTCTGTATTGGGATTGGATTTTCAGGCAGGTCAGATTTACATGAATCTTTTACGAACAGGTCCAACCACAACAGGTTCTTTAACAAAAGAGATGAAAATTGATAGAAACAAAATCTATAGAAAAATAGAGGAATTAGTTAGTGTAGGTTTTGTATCAATGACACTCTCAAGCCCAAAATTGTGCATTCCTCTAGATCCTGAAAATGCAATAGAATTAGTTTTGCAGAAAAAGAAAAAAGATATTGACAAAATTAACAAGATCAAAAAAGATATTATTCGGAAAATTGATGGAATAGTTTCTGCACCGTTTGGAACATCAATTCCTACATTTCGTGTAATTCAAGGTTTAAACAATGTTTACTTAGGCATTAGTGCTTCGATAGAACATTCAAAGGACACGGTTTACATTGTGACATCAATCAAAGATGTTGTTCGAATGTATCATAGTGACATTCCTGAAAAAATCAAAATATGTAGAAAAAATGGTGGAAGAGTTTTCCTAATAACAGATTCAAATGAGAAAAAAATGATACCATACATTAAAAGACTTAATGCCACTGAAGTTAAAATTGGAAAACTTCCATCTAATGGAAGAATTTTAGCCTTTGAGAACAAACAAATGTTCATGTCTGATTCTACAAACGCAATTGACTTCATGGATGAAAGTTCAGATATTTCGTTATGCACTGATGCAACAGAGATGACAAGCAATATTTTCAAATTATGTCAATTTTTGTGGAATGTTGCAATACCAATGAAATTAAAATGAGCAATGTTTATTGGTATTAGGAATTATAGCAATCCTAACCTTCCGGTACTAATCTGATTGATTGTTAGAGTGACGTAAACCCAAATCAAGATTTAAGAAAAACCAAATAATCAGCTTGTTTCTTCAGCTGTTATACTAATGTTACGAAGGTCATTGATATCCGTTGCATTTGTAATGGTAATAATTTGATTTACGAGTATTGCATTAGCTGCAATGGACGATGTAGTTGTACATGCCGGAATACTCCCGCTAGTTGGATTAAACACTCCAGTTGGGCCTTCTAATACTAAACAAATCTCAAATGTATGTGCGTTGAGAATATCCTCATTACCTACGGAAAAATTTATTCCGTCTGTTTCAATTACTCCATCATCTGCTACTTGTGTGATAAAGTCAATCGAAGTAACATTTACCCTTGCAGCAAGAACAGGTACATTGTCACTTGCACCAATTAGGTTAAATTCCAAAGGAGTATTGAGTGCAGCTGCAAATGCAAAGGTGGCTGTAGATAGTATTCCCAT
>JADFLN010000008.1:0-16499 GCA_022564385.1 Nitrososphaerota archaeon
ACAACTACACTTGTTACTCATTTAGTTTTTTAGCACCATCTTTTGGTTACAATTTATTCATAAAACTTGGATTTAACTTTTAACATGTTAAAACCACTTTAAACTAAATAAGTGTGAAAAATGAGCCTAATTTTTTGGTGGCTTTGCAAATTTATTTTTAGAATTACTGTGATATTCTACAGGAAGCATTGCATCTTTTTGTCTACCTGTAAGAATTCCTACTACTATGTCATCTTTTTTGATTATGCCTTCAGTGATTAATTTTTTAATTCCTACTACTGTAGCACCTGATGCCATCTCACAATCAAAACCATTAAGACCTACAACTGACATTCCATCAAGCATTTCTGAGTCTGAAACTGTTGTTACTACACCATTTGTAAATTCTAATGCTCGTAAACCTTTCAAAATATTTGTAGGTCTGCCGATTTGGATTGCAGTAGCTTTAGTTTTAGGGCGTATTCCTTCCTTGTCTAAATGATCATAATATTTTGATATTAGTTCAGTATTAGGATTGCCTTTATTCCATCTAAGTTCTTCATCTTCAAATTTTCCATTATACAAATCAGACAATGTACTTGCACCTTCAGAATTTATGACAGCAATTCTAGGAATTTTTTTAATCCACCCCCACTCATGTAATTCCATTAATGCCTTACCACAACTTGAGGTGTTCCCTAAAGCCCCACCAGGATAAACAATCCAATCTGGAGATTCCCAATTTAGATATTCTAATGCTCTAAACGGAATTGTTTTTTGTCCTTCTATTCTAAACGGATTAATAGAGTTCACGGTGTACCCATCATTATTTTGTACATCTTCCAATGATTGTTTTAGTGCATCATCAAAATTTCCGTCGACTTCTACAATTTGAGCTCCAAATTGATATGCTTGACTAAGCTTTCCTGGTGCAATTTGTCCTTTAGGGATATAGACATTGCAGTCTATTCCTTCATTTGCAGCAAACATTCCGGCAGATGCTGATGTATTACCAGTTGATGCACAGACAATTTTTTTTGCACCAATCATTTTTGCATGAGTAACAGCTGTAGCCATCCCATTATCTTTGAAAGAACCACTTGGATTGTATCCTTCAGGCTGTAACCATAAATTTTCATTTGAAATTTCAATGAATTTTGCAGCTTTTGACATGCGATATGGCTTTGATTGTCTTCCTTCTGCACCATCAAGTGATACAAGGTATTTTGAACACTCTTCAATATTTTCAGTGTCAATCTGACAAAAATTAAGTAATTCTCGAAATCTCCAAACTCCACTTTCATCAAAAATATTTCCTTGAGAGTTTCGCCTGTTGTAAAATATTTCTTTTAGATTATTAGATGGGTTATTTTTGTATTTGACATCTAACATGTGGCCTTTTTCACATTGTACATTTCTACTCTTTATTGGGTATTCTAAACCACATTGATGTTCAATACATTTGAGATAAGCGTCATCAAGCATCGTCATTACAGATAATTACTGATAATTTAAAGCAAATGTGTAACTTTAAGCCAAGTAAATCTATTTTTCCTAAACTTTAGATTAGATCAATCTGAAAAATGATTGTGATTACTTACAATGAATACCTAAAAAACATACTAATTCAAATATTATCTTCTTACAACATACTTAAAGAAAACAAAGAGAAGCCAGAAGATCTTAATAACATCAAAAAAGAGATGTTAAAAATTAACGGATTTCTAAAAGTTGTATCTAAAAAAATTGATACAGATAAAATTAATTCACCTGATTTCAGGATTGTAAAATCTAAATTTCAGTATTATTTGAATAGTTATTACTTTGAAAAAGAAATTGAAACTATGGCAACTTTGTATTCCAATGATCTTAGTAGAGTAAAAAATATGAGATTGAAGATATTGGAAGCGTTAGAAGGCAAAAAAATGATGGAAAATGTTGAAGAATTAATTGAAAAGATATGATTGATAGAAAAAAATGCATATTGTGTGGATGTAAAGATCATAAATTATTTGGATGTACAAGACACATTTTAAAAAAATGTAGTTGTTACAATATACATAATTAATTTAAAAAAATAATTACTTTCGTTTAGGACCAGATCTTTCGTGAAAATTCAAACAACATTTACATTCTTTTTCAAGACATTCTGATTCACTAGAATGACTACAAATTCCACATTCACAGCTTCTAGACATGATGCTAGTTGCGTTATTTAGAATATAATGTATGCCTCGATTTTTTATGAGTTTAAGGTCAAATGTGATTACTTTTTAGATTTTGATTTTTTTCTAGGTTTTTCTTTTCCATCTAATTCTTTTTTAATTTGTTCTGCTTTGGTATTTACTGCTTTGATAATCTCTTGAATAAGTCCATCAAGATCACTATCTTCAGCTGGAGGTTCTACATTACTAGCAATTTCATTAATGGTACTTGAAATTTCTGCACTCACATCCTCAAAACTTTCAGGGTCTTCGTATGCTGCATTATAAAGTTCCTTGAGGTTGTTTATTTGACCTATTACTTGATCTGTTAACATTACTTTGTAATCTGTTCCATTTATCTCAAATTCTTTTGTACTCATAACCATTTTCAAGTTCTTTTGTTTATAATGTTTTTTTAGAGATAATTCATAAATGTTAGATAAGACATTTGGTTAAAATACAATATAATCTAGTGCAGCAGCATCACTGATTAATCTTGTATGATGTGAACGTAGAACATATCCATTTTTAATATAGTCTACTGGAATCCATCTATTTGTTGAAGTGTAATGACTCCTTTCGGCTAATTCTCGTTCAATAGATTCAATATCAAATTCACCTTCTTCTACTTGCTGTGTTGAAAGATGTCTAATTGTAACAAGAATTTTCATTACTTTAACACGATCACCAAGCTTCCATCTTGATGGTGCAACCTCATCAGATACTTCTAATATTTTTATTTTCATCTGTTTTTTTCCAAAAGCATCATAGCTAATTAGAGTTCCTTCGTCAGTAAATTCTTCAAAATTAATTCTTGGTTTTACTTCTGCATCTGAAGCTGTCTCTAAAAGAGATGCAGAGTTTATTTCAATTGGTTCAATATCATTATTCTCTTCTGACAATATTCTTCATCATATCTTATCCTTAAAAAACGATTTGAAAATCATATTATGTTAAAGAATTATTTCTATGTTTTGTCTTAAATGGCATAGAACATTCTTTAAGAAAAAGTTCTTTTCTAGCACCATCTATTTTTGCAAAAAATTTCCCCTCATACGTACAGACACAGTCTGTAATTTCCAGTGATTCGTCCCAAATCTTGTAAAATTCTCGTAATTCCCGATTTTCGTATTTTGCTAAACCTATTCTCTTTTTTGATAGAAATTTGAATGCTAAAAGTACATTTCTTTTTTTGTAGATATCAAATGTTTTAATCCATTCTAAACATCGTTCAATCTGATCTGCGGGTACTGGTAGTGATGTACTAGTTCCAGATTTTGCCTCTATTGTGTATATTGTGTTCTCTTCTGTATTTACTGCTAATACGTCTGGTAATGCTATACTTGGAGATCCAAGCCTAAACGCTTTCCATTTTTCTGCACTATTGAATCGTTTTACTAAAGTATCTTCCCAGTGATATCCTCTCTGTCGACGTATTCTTGAAGCATTTTGGTGATTCTTGTTAATTTTTTTAATGATATTTTGTTTTGAAATTGTTAATGTTGCTATTTTTCTTCTCAATGATAAATCATTCTCGGTCTAAGGTTTAGTAACGTTGGTAATTATATAATGACTCAATAAAATGCCACATTACAGTGAGTTTATCAAACGCACTTATTTTATTGAATTTATGCTTGATGAATTAGTCAAAAATCTAGTTCATGTAAAACAAGATTTTTCAAAAAATTATGCTGGAAGTGCACATATTCAAGAAGTAATTCCTGTTTCTGTGTCTAAACAATTTCCTATGGACAAACATCATTTAGAACTTCTTCATGATTTTGCTCAAAAAAATCCCATATACTTTAATTCATTTGAACAGAAAATTAAAGGAATTTCGTGCATAGTTTATGAAGGTGATATCAACCAATATTGGTTAAACAGCATAAAACATGGTTCTAGCTGCCAACCATTTTACCCTACATGGATAATGTCTGCATATGTAATGGCATCAATTGCAAAAAAATTAGGATATAAAGAATT
The DNA here is from genome assembly GCA_022564385.1 of Nitrososphaerota archaeon. Lineage (GTDB taxonomy): Archaea > Thermoproteota > Nitrososphaeria > Nitrososphaerales > Nitrosopumilaceae > Nitrosopumilus. Next base: position 4,167 of record JADFLN010000008.1, read on the forward strand.
AGTAGATGTTGGTTCTGGAGATGGCCGAATTGCATTCTGTGGAAAATTTTTAGGGTTAGTTTCACACAGTATTGAGATTGATGATGTATTGATAGAATTACAAGAAACTATTAGCAAGTCTACAAATCAAAATTTTAATCCAAGATGTGAAGATGCACTAGAGTTTGATTATTCTCAACTTGAATTAATACACCCATTATTTTTTATTGGTGGCCTAGCTCAAATGGGGGGAGATATTTTAGCAATTAGTATAATTGATAAAATAAACAGTATTTCCAACATTGCACATAATACTGGTATAGTATTTGCTGGAACAAATTCTAAAAAACAACTGTCAACAACTTTGGTTAATGGTGGATGGGGTTTTATTATTGAAAAATACAATTTGAACATAGTTGAAACAGTTTCATTACCTACTATTTGGACTTTTGATCAAACAATTGAAACTCCATATATCTACACAAAATTTAACTAACACAGAAAAAATAACTTTCATTAGAAATTCCACATTTTGAAATTTTAACTATTTGGCCTATTTTAGGAATTTGTAACATTTTTGCCATCAATCTTATGGTGTTCTCAAACTCTACAATGCAAAAATACTCCTCATTTTGCTTTGAAAATTCTATTATTTTACCTGTAAAATTTCCTTTTTTTAGAGATACCTGCCCTAAACAATGATTACAAAATTCTGAAGGAGGCCAAACAATTTTCTTGCAAACTGTGCATTCAGGAATGCAAAATTTTCCTCGTAATAACTCAGACTCAAAACTCATTTTTCTAAGATTAATACTGTTGATGATGTAGCAGCCGCAGACATATTGTGAACCAATCCTATTTTTGCATTATCGACTTGCCGATTTTTTGCTTTTGATTGAAGTTGTTGTGTGATTTCTATAGTTTGAGCTATTCCAGTTGCACCAAAAGGATGCCCTGAACCAATCAAACCACCTCGGGGATTTATTTTAAAATTATTTGTTTCATAAAGTTCCTTAATCATACTAGTTCCTCCACCTGATTTTGAAAAGCCTAATGATTCTAATGCCATTGGTTCACAAACAGAAAATGCATCATGTACTTCTACAACATCAATCTCTCTGATATTGTGATTGGCCATTTTTAATGCAGCATATCCTGCAATTTTAGTAGATTCCATTGAACTGAATGATGTATTTTTTGTAAATCCTGCAGAAGTTGTTTTTTGACCAATACCAGTAATCCAAACTGAACTGTCAGTAATTTTTTTAGCCATTTTTTCAGAAGCAAGAAGAATTGATGCACTGCCAGTACAGGGTCTTGAACAATCCAACATTCTAATATCATCTGTTAGTTTTTTAGAATTCATTACATCCCGTATTGTAAAAGTTTTCTGTGATAGCGCATTAGGATTCTCTTTAGCTTGTTTATGATTCTTCACAGAAACCATTGCTAGTTGTTCATCTGAAATTGAAAATTTTCGTTTATAGGATTTAGTAAAAATTGATGCCCAAAATATTGGATGCTTAAATTCACCTCTTGAATTATCCCATTCTAAGATCTGCCCAGGACTATCATTTCTTTCAGCTCCACTAATGAGAATCATGTCTGCAAGACCAGATGCAATGTAAGAGTATGCTGAAACTATTGAATTTGTGCCTGAATTACATAAACTTTCTATGGAATGAGCAATTTTTGGCTGAATTCCAACCATTTCTGATAGAATTGGGGCCAGGTATTTTGAATTATTATTTGTAGAAACTAATATGGCATCAATATCATCTCTGTTAATTTCAGGATTATTATCAAAAAGGTTTTTTGCAGATTTGAGTAAAATTGATTCTATTTTTTGTTCATCTCTAGTAAATGGGATAATTCCATATGCAACAATTCCTACTTTGATCATATTACTCATCCAGAAATGTTTTCTTCAATAATTCAAAAGATTCAGATGTATCACCAACGGGATTAAATTGAATTATTGGTAAATCAATACCTGTTTCACGAAAATTTTGAAGTTGTTTTTTGCATTCGTTTGGATTACCAGATATACAAAGTGATTGTAACATCGAATCTGTAACAAGTTCATGATTTGATTTAAATCCTGTTTTTTTGAATTCGTCAAATATATTAAATATTTCATTTTTAAATCCATTTTTTGCCAAAAATTCACGATATATTTTTCCTACTGATACATAAAATGCCAATGTTTTTTTAGCACGATCAATGGCAATATCTGAATTTTCTGCGATAGAAGTAATTATCTGACAAGTAACATCAATTTTTTTCTTTGATTGCATCTTTGTTATCGTTTCTGTCATCTCGTTTAGTGGTCTAAGATAAAAAATTACACCATCAGCAATCCTCCATGTTAAATCAACCATTTTTTGATTGATGGCTGCTAAGTAAATTGGAATTGATTCTCTTTTAGGTTTTATTAGTAATGTAAAATTCTTTAAATCAAAAATTTTCCCAACATAGTTTACTTGTTTTCCAGATAATGTTAAACGGATAATTTCTACATATTCTTTCATTCGTTGTACTGGATTTTCAAATTTATAACCATGAAAAGTTTCAACAATAGGCAAACTACTTGTTCCAAGACCCAGAATTAATCGTCCATCAGATAAAGTATCTACTGTGGATGCACCCATTGCTATAAGAGTTGGGCTTCTTGAATAGATATTGATGATTGACGAACCTATTTTTTGGGTTGTTGTCTTGTTTGATATAGCACTCAACATTGAAAAGTTCTCCATACCCCATGTTTCAGGTATCCAAATTGTATCTACGTTAGTTTTTGATAGAATTTCTGAACATTTCATAACCTGATTTATTGAAAGTAATGAGCCTAGACTGAATGCAATACGCATGAAAATTCTATGTTTGTTGGATATTTAGCGTATCTGTTTTAGTAATGAGTTAATTTTGATTGAGGTGGAGTATTATCAGTTCAAATGATAATCAAAAGTATTGAGCGAACAAACTTTCATAGAAAAACCATTCCGAGAGGAAAGCTTTTGGCATAATGCTACAAAATACACTTTAGCAAGCAAAGATGAATCATTTGTAGAAGAAGTAGCATACATGATGGTTACATTGCATAGAACTGGTGCATAAGATTCAAATTTTTATTATATTATTTTTTGTATTTCTAGTGAACAATCTTCAATATCTTTAAAAGAATCTATTGAATACCATTTTATTTTTTTAAATTTGATTGTATTGAGTTTACCCTTTTTTGCATAATCCGGAAAAAGTGTTTTTTCTATATCACCTTTATTTGGTAAATCTTTCAGTATTTCTTTTTGAAGATAATAAATTCCGGCATTCATCCATAAATCTGAAATCTCTTTTTTCTCCATAAATTTAGATATTTTATTGTTATGTGTTTCTAAAATTCCAAACTTGGTTCGTAGTTCTATAGCTGCTATAGAATTTGGTTTTTTTGAAAGTTTTCTTAAATTGATATTTGTAATTACATCTCCATTAATTACAAAAAATGATTTGTCATTAATCATTTTTCCTGCTTTTTTTATTGCACCACCTGTACCTAATGGTAATTTTTCAATTGAAAATTTTATTTTAACACCAATATTTTTCACACCAAGATAATTTTTAATTATGTCCGATTTGTAACCTGTACAAATAATTACTTCGTTCACACCATATTTTTTTAGGTATTTAATTTGCCATTCAATGATTGGAATGTTCTTTATAGGTACAAGTGGTTTTGGAACATAATCAGTGATTGGTCTTAATCTATTACCACGCCCACCAGCTAAAATTATTGCTTTCAACTATCAGAGTATTATTTTTAGAGTATATAATAGTCAAATTATTTTAAGTTTAAATTATATTATAAACTCAAAAGTTTTTATTTTAAATTCTTAATTCTTAGTTGGTTCTGAATGTATTATGGCGTATACTAAATGTGGTAAATGTGCAGAACTTAGATTTGATAAAAAAATTAATCTTTGTGCAAATTGTGGCTATCGAATTACAAGAAATACAAAGTCATTTGAATGAAATTATAAGGTCACATCAAATTCTCTATCGTCTAATGTTCTCAATTTTTCTCTGTCAAATAGTAGTGTAACTCGGTATAGCACTCAACACAGTATTCTTCAAAATTTGTATGATCACAATCATAGACTTTCTTTACCATATTATTGCATTTAGTACAGGTGTACATGTATTATTATTTGGTACTGGATTTTTTTATCTTTATTCCACCTAATGCCATAATAATTATACCTATTGCAATTAACCCACCACCTTCACCAACCATTCTTGCTGTATTTTGAGATTCTTCTGCACTTATGAAAAACATTGCACCGCCAATAATGATCAACACACCAGTAACAATAAGCAAAATACCCAACCCTTTGAAAGGAGGTTTCTTAGACATGAAAAATGCAATAAACGACAAAATTATTGGTGGCATTCCAAGTCCTATCCCACGCGTCATTGCATCAAATGGTAATAGTCCATCTCCAGAACCACCAGCAATCATGACATCAATACCATAGATCATCAAAAGAATAATTGAAATTATAGATAATACAAGTGGGACAGATTTCATATTTGAATTAATTTTTAATTAATTAATAAATGTATAAGCAAATCTTGGAATAAAAATTTGTTAATTTAATGTAGAGGTTGAGTAAGAACTTTTTCCTTAAGATGTTCTAGTTTTTTCAATAATTGTTCTACTGTCTCTCCATTTTCTGCAACCAAATTAAAATGACCAAGTTTTCGTAAAGGTTTTGAAATTTGTTTTCCATACATTTTCAAATATACATTGGGCTCTGAAAGAATTATTGGTTTGTATGCTCCTTCAAATGATTTTGATCCTAAAATATTGTACATTATTGTAGGATGTATTAATTTAGTACTTCCAAGTTCTAGACCTAAAATTGCTCTTAGATGTTGCTCAAACTGTGATGTTTCACTTGATTGTAATGTATGATGACCAGAATTATGAACACGTGGTGCAATTTCATTAATTATAATATTGTCATCTTGAGTCACAAACATTTCTATCCCAAAAGTACCAGCTCCTTTTAGAACAGTCATTATTTTTTCTGCAAGTTGTTCAGCCTTTTTTGTAACTTCTTCTGTAACTCTAGCTGGAGCAATTGTCTCACGTAAGATATTTTCTTCATGAATGTTCTCAACTAGGGGATATGTTTTGATTTGTCCTTTAGTATTTCTTGATGCAATTACAGACACTTCCATTTTAAAGGGAACAAATTTTTCCAAGAACAGACTTTGTCCACGAAAATAATCAAATGCTTTTTGAATTTCATCTTCTGAATTAATTTTGAAATTACCTCTTCCATCATATGCGTCTCTTCTAGCCTTTAGCAATGCGGGAAATCCAAAATTTTTCAAACATTCTTTTATATCAATTATTTTTTCTATTTTAATAAATTTTGAAACTGGAATATCATTTTCCAACAGGAGTGATTTTTGTAAAAATTTGTCTTGTATGATTTTTAGTGTTTCTGGTGATGGATTGATCTCTACATTTTTTCCAACAGATTTTAAAACATCACTATCCCCAGATTCAATTTCATAAGTGAGGATGTCAGATTTATTTGCTAAATCTATAATGGCGTCTTTATCTTTGAAATCAGCTACAATTTGCTCGGCACCAATTTGTGCAGCAGGACAATTTTCAGTAGGATCCAATACTATGATTTGTGATATGTGTTCTGGCATTTTCTTTGCTGCTTCTGTAATCATCATTCCAAGTTGACCACCTCCAATTATTCCAAGAATCTTTGTCAATACACCAATCAGCATTCAGGGGCTAAAAATAGATAATGTTGATTTAACAATTTTGTTGGATTTTTTGTAACAGTTATAGATAAGTACTGTCTAGTTTTTTCTAATATATGATATATTCAAAAAAGCCTTTAGTTGGAATTATAATGGGATCTAGTTCAGATAGTAGAATTATGCAGGGTGCAGCTGAAATTTTAGATAAATTTAAAATCAAACATGAAGATCAAATTGTCTCAGCACATAGAACTCCAGCTAGATTAACTGAATATGCACAACATGCTGAAAAAATGGGATTCAAAATAATTATTGCAGGAGCTGGTGGTGCAGCACACTTACCCGGAATGATTGCTTCACATACAATCATTCCAGTAATTGGGGTTCCAATACTTGTGTATAATGACAAACATCAACAAAAATCTAATACATCAAAATTTTCGGCATTTGGAGGATTAGATTCCTTATTATCAATTACAGAAATGCCATCCGGATCCCCTGTTGTATCTGTTGGGATCAACAAAGCTGGCAATGCGGGGATTTATGCAATCAAAATTCTTTCAAATGAATTTTTAGATTTAAAAAAGAAGTTAAAACAATTCAAATCTGATCAACATAATTCTGTTATGAAAGAATCAGAACAACTAAAAAAAGTAGGCCTATCAAAATTTGCTAAAAAAAAATTCAAATTATCTAAGTCAATAAAGTAAATTGTATGTTTTTCTTTTTTAGTGCCTCAATTAACAGATCTGTTTGCTCTTTCCCTTGAGTTTCAAGACTCAGAGTTACACCAGCTGAACCTGCATTAATATTAGAACTTAGTCTATCATGAACTACTTCTACAATATTTGCATTAGCCAGAGTTATTTCATCAACAATTTCTTTGAATGCCCCAGGTCTATCAGGCAGTAATATTGATAGTTTTAGTAAACGACCCATTGCAGCAAGACCTTTGTCTACAATTTGACCTAAAAGGTACATATCCACATTTCCTCCTGCTAGAACTGCAACAACTTTTTTCCCAGGAGCAGGCTTGTTTGAAATTAAATAAGCCAAACTTGCTGCTCCTGCAGGTTCTACAACAAATTTCATTCTTTCCATTAACAAAAACATTGCTTTAATAATTTCATCATCATCAACAAGAACAATTTCATCTATAAGTTTACGAACTATATCAAAAGTCAGTTGTCCTGGAATTTTTACAGCGATACCATCTGCAATTGTTCTTTCACCGCCACAAGAAATCAATGAGCCTTGCTTAAGTGATTCATACATTGATGGAAAAGATTTTGACTGAACCCCAATAATTCTGATGTTTGGATTTTTTTCTTTAACTGCAATCAATGTTCCAGCAGCCAGCCCCCCACCACCTATTGGAAGATAAATTTCATCCACATCGGGTAAATCCTCTAATATTTCCAATCCAATGACTCCTTGAGCTGCTATTATTTGAGGGTCATCAAATGCATGTATCAGAGTAGCTCCTGTTTCTTTAGCAATTTCTTTTGCTTTAGAAGATGACTCATCATAATTCACTCCTTCTAAAATTACATTAGCGCCATAACCTCTAGTTGCTGCTACTTTTGCAGGAGATGCATTCTTTGGCATTACAATGGTACATGATATTTTTTCTAATGATGATGCAAATGCCATTCCTTGTGCATGATTACCTGCAGACGCTGCAACTACTCCATTTTTTTTCTCTTCATCAGATAATGATTTTATTTTATAGTAAGCTCCACGAATTTTAAATGAACCAGTTCTCTGTCTGAACTCTGCTTTTAGATAAATCTCAGAACCTGTAATCTCACTGAATATTGGTGAATGAATTAATGGGGTCTTTTTTATCTCATTTCCTCGCATTGAATTTGCCTTTAGTATTTCATCATATGATGGGTTCATTGGAAATGTTGCTATCCATAGGACGTATTTGACTTCTTCTATGCAAAAATTGCACCTTTTGTCAAATTTTATGTGTAACTTTTTAGAAATGTCTAAATAGTTCAATAATCTCGTTCAAATTATATCAAGGGATCGGAACTCCCCTTTGAGAAAATCTCTCATTTTCCGATTCTTTGGTTTTAATTTATAAATTAATAATTTTTCCAAGTTGTTCTAACCGTTTTGAGATATTTTCTTTGACAGAGTCAGGTATTTTTCTGGGATCAAATAATCCTTCTCTGTTTTTATTTCTCACAAATTCTAAATCTACGGTACACAAACAACCTTCTTCACCACCAATTAATCTAGGATCATCAATCAATATAGAAGTAATTTGATAAGTTTCAATTAAAAGAGAATCTAGTTCGTTAAACAACTTTGTCTTTTTTTCAGATAATTCTTGAAAGTCTACATCAGCATCTTTTTCAATTTCAGCATAAACTTTTTCTCTAAATTCATCATTTTCATAAAATATTTCAAATAATTTTTGATGATCAAAGTCTTTGTATCCCATTTCCTTGAGTTTATTTAAAATAAATTGATCACTATTATCAGAAATTTGCTGTTCGCTATTTTTTGTTAAATCTACAATCTCCGACAATTCTTTTTGGCAATCTAGTACACGTTGATCTGGTTTGTAATATAATAATACATGAAATTGAATTGATATGTGGCCTGATAACAAATAATTACCCTCCATTATCTCAAACTTTGTAAAAATTCTCCGAATGTCTTCATTGTTAGTAATTGATACATCTTGAAAAGACCAATCTTCAAGATTGTTGTTAATTTTTTGAAAATAATCTGTTACTTGTTTTGGATCAAATGTTTTCTGCTCTGTTACGGTAGAATCACCCATCATTACTTTCACATTAATCATTTTTGTTAGATCTGTTATCTTTGAGAGAAACAATTTTTGAACCTCTTCATTTTTTTGATTTAATTGTTGAATGAAATCATGTTTAGATTTTGTACCTAAGCGCACAAGAAATAGCAAATTATTGTTCTCCTTAAACCTTCATCTACATCTAAATATGCAAAATCATGATTTTAGGCATGGATAAATCTGAAATAATTTGTAATCAATGTAATGGAGAAATTATAGAATATTTTGATGAGGGATATAAGGGAAAAAGAGGGAAATGCCCTAATTGTGATATTAATTTTCCCTTGGAATGAAGTGATTAAGGATGTCTAATGACAATAATAAAATTAAACAAGAATCTGAAGCATCAGAGAAAATATCAGAACATAGTATTAGTATAGTTAACATGCATACTAACAAAAATAATGAGCAAAAATTAGATTCAGATACTATGATTTTGGAAACTCAAAAAAGAGTTTGGGGAGCTCTCAAAAAAGGTTATGAGTATTCAGGAATGGTTGACGAATCAGATCAATTTCTAAGAAAAAATGTATTTGTAAAATTGGATATGGTAATACTCTATGTAGATTTAGTTGGTTCAACTACAATGACATTAGAAATGCCTGCAGAAAAAATAGCAATAATTATTAGCTCGTTTGCACAAGAAATGGCTGCAGTAATTAGACAATATCATGGATATGTACTAAAGTTTGTAGGTGATGCAGTAATTGGATATTTTGTTTCAGATGAAGATGATATTTACGGAACAGCAGCAGCAGATGATGCAGTAAATTGTGCAAAATCAATGATCTCAATAATTCAAAAAGGAATCAACCCAATTCTAAATCAGTATGACTATCCAGATTTAATGGTAAAGATTGGGGTTGATTTTGGACAAAATATTGTAGTCAGATATGGGGCAGATATAGAACACTCTCAAGTGGATTTGATTGGTCCTCCAATGAATATCGCTTCAAAAATTCAAAACTTTGCAAAACCTAACCAAATCTTGATTGGTATTGATGTATTTACAAAACTACATCCAGATTTACAAAAAGAATTCACTCAAATCATTTGGAAGAACACTGAATGGAGATATCGCTCCAGATTAACTGGGAAAATTTATGAAGTGTATGAACACAAAGAGTAATTTTTTCAATAATTAATTAACTAAATAGTAAATCTATCTGGACATTCAACATGTTCATAATGGTGTTCGGTGAATTTTTCTTGAACAATGTAAATTACAATTTTATGGAGTTCATTATCTATAATGTCTTTTTTACATTTTATACACGTCTTTTTTAATTTGATCATGTGTATCAGCGATCTAAATTGGGAATCTATAAGGATCAGAGATCAACTCAAATTGAGTAAAAATAACTGAGATTCAACTAAACAGTATATCAAATGCCTAAAGCAAGGCAGAAATATGGTAAATATGAACTAATTTTATGGATAATATTACAATAAAACATCTACAAGATCTATATGGATTAAATCCTAACATTCCTCATCTTGCATTACAATTTCCAAGACTGCCACCAGGATTAACTCATCCAATGTTCAAAATTTATGAAAATCCCATTAAAGATCAGTTTTCACAAGAAGTTGCCACAATTAATCAAAAACTTGAAGGATTTCAACACATGTACCAGCAATATGCATCAGGATTACTATCAATGAATTCTACAATTATTCCACCTGGGCACCCATTGTATAGTAGACAAAATTCGATTGAAGCACTGAAAGCTACAAATGATAAACTGTTAAAAGAAAACACGGAATTAAAGAAAAAAGTAGAAAAATAATCTACATCCGAAACATAATAAAAATATTTTTTTAAATTTTAATTCAAAAATTTACAATTAGTACGAATCCTTATTAATTCCTCAAATTAAATTAAACTATGGTAAAAACTCCTGAGGATAAATGGAAAGGTATGATAATAAAATATCGGAAGCAATGTCAAAATATTCTAAAACTATCTACTAATATTAGATATGCTGGAGTCATTAACGTATATGGTAGAACCTTAACTGGAATAGTCAGACCAAATTTAAAACCTTTGTTAAAATCTGAACAAGTAAAAAATGAATTTTTTATAATTTCTACTTTAATGTCGTTAAGAAAAAATACTGCAAGAACTGTTGGAAAATTAGAATACATGATTTTACAACATGAGAAAATATCAATTGTGATTTTACAAAAAAATGATAGTACTCACTATATTTCAATAAATAGAAAAGAAAAAGATTTAGAGAAGATTATCTATTTAATTAAAAAGATAATCTAGGCAGGGGTAAATCCTTGGTACCCGCCAGTTTGTTGAGCTTTGTCTTCAAAGATTGGCTCAAATAATGAAATTAAATAATCATCAGGATCTAAAATTACTGCATTTTTTCCTGCATCTTTTTCTACAATATCGCGATGAATTTTGATACCTTTTGCTTTTAATTCATCAACTGCAGATTTCAGATCACCTACAAGAAAACCAATGGTGATACCATTTTCAATAGAACTACCAATATGTTGTGCAGTCAATGATGCTGGATGCAAACTCAGTAAAGCACCAGATGTGCCCAGATCAACCCAAGATCTTCTTTGATTTTTAATTGGCAGGCCAATGATTTCATGGTAAAATTGTATGGATTTGTCTATATCTTTAACAGCTAAAATTACATTTCCTACTTTTTTGATGTTCACAAATCACCTACCTACAAGTTCTTTAAATCCATTGTCATTGAACTTCGACCATAGTTTCAGTCCGCTCTACACCACTAATTTTATGAATTTGATTAGTCACTTCTTTAATTTGAGTTAGTTGCTCAACATCAATTATTGCAACAGCATCAAATTGCCCACTTGTTGGAAAAGAATCAGTTATGAATGAGACTTTTCGTAGTCTTGCAGCTATTAGTTTCTTTGGAGATTTTACTAAAATTATTGCTCTTACCAACCCAAATTTACCTCCACCTCAATTAATGTTTCAGTAGTAACAATATCTTTGATTTTTTTAAAATCAATTACCATGCCATTAATTTCATCAATATTTCCTTGTAAAAGTACGCTAATGTCTGCTCTTCCTGCAACAATCATAATTTGTTTTATAATTTTACGTTTTTTCTTTAATATTTGAACAGCTGCATCCACCTTACCAGGTTTTACTGTAATCAAACACAATGCACGCATAATTAGCATACATTACCAGATCGAATAAAGATTCCTAATCAGATGTTTCTTGGGATCTTGCTTCTTCAAGATATGCCCTTCTTTCCTCATTAATTTTTTCCTGATCGACCTTGATATCATCATCAACAATAATTATACTAGCATCATCAAATGATTCGTCCTTTACTTGTTTGCTCTTTGATTTTCCAGTTTTACTAGTTTTTACCTTAGTTGTAGTTTTCTTTTTAGATTTTTTTAAAGTCATTTTTTCAACCATTAATATCGAAAATCAAGAGTTCCTATTGTTTTTAAATATTATGCAAGTTGGTTTTTTGTATAAATTATAGATAATTTTCAAGCGATCAATTAGGATATTACCTCATAATTATCTATAATCAGTAACACAGTTCAATTTGTCAATTAGTGAAATATGACGCAATAAATTATTTCATAATAACAAAGTTCTGGTTAGCAGCATTATATTTTTGATTTGGAGTTATGGTTGGTTTTTGTTTCTATGATTTTTTTGAAAATTAAAGAAACAATATCACATCAGTGCCGGAGGCGGGTTTTAGACTATATGTTCAGATACC
>JADFLN010000008.1:16599-22820 GCA_022564385.1 Nitrososphaerota archaeon
ATTTTATTAGGATTGAAAATTACGCTACTTTTTAAAATAGTATTAATCTGTTACATAATTGATGTTGCATAGCCATTCAAAAGAACCTCTACAGTTTTGTTTTTCACATAACCCAATTGACAAAAATGGCAATTTTGTTCTTGAGCGGGGCAAACAGAATGAAGTTAGTCTCTTTATTGATAAATAGACCTCTTAATGCAAAATCAAATTATAAAAGAAATTGGTCTTGATTACAAAGCAGTACAGCATCACCTAAAAATTCTTGAAAAGAACAATCTCATAACAAAAGATGAAAAGGTGTATGGCACTAAATATTCTATTTCATCACTTTTAGAGAATGATATTACTATATTTGATGAGATTGCATCTAAATTAAAAATACAAAAATCTTTTCCCTGATCACTTTTTCATTGTTTTAAGCAGGTATCATTTTTTCTGTTTTTTTGGCAGGAAATTTCATTCTGTATGACAATTGTTCTCTTACATCTGGTGTTGGATCGTAACATTGCCCGCACATAGGAAGTATGACATTGGCCTCAAAATCAATCTCCCCGATGCATTTATCGCATTTTATGCAGCGAATCACCTGAGTATCATATAGATTCAAATCAATGCCCGCCTCCTTTGAAGAGAATATCCACAAATTGGTCGGAATTCAGTGTTTGAATGATATTATTTATCAACTTTTTATGGTCAGAGTCGTTTTTGATAACAGCAAGTATTATATTATTATTTGGGGCAGGAATTGAGATAAATTTTCTGTCTCCGCGTTGTGTCATACAGTAATTTACTTTCCCTAACTCTTCATCAAAGTCATTCTGCATGGAAGTTCTCAGAGCAATCTTCATAAGAAACATTTCTTTTTTGGATTCTGACATATCTAGAGAATCAAAGCCTACAGACTCTGTTAATCTGCCTCTCTTGTTTATGATTCCGATCATCTCCACATCTCGCTTTATTATAATATCTTTTTGGAAAACTTGTTTCTGATTTTTAGGAACTAGAAAAGACACTAAAGTTGATAGTCCTAGAAGTTAAAAAAGAGGGTGCAAACATCTGTATGAAAATTCACACACTTGTAACACAATCCTTTTACATTTTGCTATTCCGCACTAGATATGCAAACTCCCTTAGAAAATGTGATCGTAAAAAAAGAATCTAAGAACGAAAAAAATATAATCACAAGAAAAGAATCTGAGAACGAAAAAAATATCAATAAGGTTAATGTCAGCTATGGTAAAAGAGTTGAAGAGGCCGAACATTTCTCAAAACACATATTCAATTTATGTGCAGACCTCAATGCCGAATCTCTTCACGACTGTCTTAACATTGCACAGCATTATGCAGACATGCAAAAAAAATATTCAAATGATTTTCCAACTTGGTATCCAACAGACAATATATTGAGTTTGATGGAGAGAAACAACCATGCATGGGTTCAGGCAGTTGAGAATACGGATTCGATGTACACGAATATTTTGAACAATTGCAAGAGTATTTTACGGATGTGTAATGAGAACTATCTGCAGTCTATGAAATATTTTGAGAGAAATTACGAATTTATGCAGAAAAATACTCCCAAAATAAAAGACTAGAAATATTGAAAAAGAAACATAATCAGACTATTACTGTGGTTTCTGTGAAAAAATCTAATTATTGCCAGTTTTTATTGTTACAACAATACATGTTTCAGTGGATTGGCAATCGTCTATTCTAGTCTTTTGCAAATCCCAGAAAAGCTTTTCAAACAATTTTTCAAACAACACTGAGAAATTCTTTCCCATATTATGCCTTATCGTGAAAATATTTTTTTGTGATAATGTCGAATCGTCAAACGCGATTCCAAACATGTTGCAATATTCTTTTATGACTTGCAGACAGGATTTTAAATTGAATTTTTTCTTCATCATCAATGCAGATTCTTTTATAGAATTGTAAACTAAATCTACCAATAGGCTCATCTCAGACTCTTTTGTGTTTTTTATAATGACACGTATAATCTCTTCAGATATGGGATACATTTTCATTTTTTGTCTGTATCGGTCCCATGTGATATAGTTGTTTAAAATTTGATTAATCAAAACATTTGTAGAGACCATATTAGTTTTTGACTCTTTTTCCAACTCTGAGATGCTCTGCTCTGATATTCTGAGAGAGACTGTACGAGTTTTTTTGGGTTTGGCTTCGACTAACACATCACAATCACTTTTCATATTTTATTATTAAATATGATCTTACTTCTAATTTCAACATAATATTCGATCAAAGTAAGAAAATCCTAGTATCTGGAATCTTAAAGTAAAAAAAATTATAAATTTTTGTAGTGTTTTTCATAAATTACGGCTAAGATCTGCCGATCTCGGCAAAATCAAAAAAATTATGATCGTAATTCTGAAAATGGAGTAAATCAAGGTGTGCCGGAGGCGAGATTTGAACTCGCGACAGCCCGGTCTTCAGCCGAGTGCTCTCCCAGGCTGAGCTACCCCGGCACTCAGAAAATTCATTCAAATGAGGAATTAAAGTTTGTCTTTTTATCAACAAAAACACTATTCTTTTATTCTAACTCCAGAAAAACGTGGTGGACAATGAGTAGATCAAAAACCTATCAAGTTATTCAAGACTTTGATTCAAAAAAAGATTATGGAATCAAACTAGACAATCGATTCAAAACTGCTCTATCAAAGTTTCAAAAAGGCGAAACATTCAGACCAAAAGATATTGCTAAAAAACTACCAGAATCAAATCAAACTTTAGCATATGACACCATCACATTTGGAATGAAGATAGGGATCCTCAAATTAGTTGATTTGGAACCAACATCATTTGATGAGTTCTGTCAACTAGATTCAGTAAGTTATTTTGCAGACCAGTTGAGAGGTTCCAAATACAAACATCAAGAAGTCAAATCAAGAAAAGGAAGTACAAGACAACTATACCTGTACAAATTATGGAAATTCAATAGTTGGTTGATTGGAAAGAAGTTCAAATTTAGAAGATACATTGCAACTGGAATTGACACTCTCAAAGTAATTGATGACTTGATAGAACTATCTGGTGTCGAAGACCTACTGAAATTGTACCAAGAACCACATTCTTCTGATACTGAATTCATCAGAACAATCAAAACATTCTTGCTGGATGAACATCATGCAGGAACCAAGGCATCTACTGTAAGTTTGCATTACTGTGCAATTAGAGCCTATTTTGATAGAAATGATTCACCCATAAATTTCAGATTCGATGCCAAAACAAAGTATGATAATTTGACTGATGATGAAGAAAAACCAGAAGTAACATTGGAAGACCTACTAAAAATGCTGACAGTTGGAAGACCAACCATTATGGAAAAAGCAGTTGTTGTATGTAAATTTCAGAGAGGTCTTGACAATTCTACATTTGTAGACAGGTTCAACTATCAGGCTTTTGAGCAATTATCTGACTGGTTTGGAACTGAGCAATATGAGCGATGGGATGAAGCAAATTGTCCTGCACCAATAAAACTAACTAGAATCAAAAACCAATTTCAACACACTGGATTTCTAGACATTGATGCAATTCACTGTATACAGGATTATCTAAAAATACGCTATCAAAAAACTGGAAGGATCCTACAAAAAGGTGAACCAATGTTCATCAATAATTTGAACAGTCCAATCAAAGATGGTTGGGTGTCTAATCTAATCAGAAGACTAGCAAAGAAATCAGGAATACAAACTATTCTAAAAGAGTATGAAAGAAGTACAAGATACAAACAAAACTCACATGAACTTCGTGACTTGTTAAAATCAATACTAATTGATTCTGGATGCAGATTAGATGTTGCAGACCACGCAATCGGTCACATGCCAAAAGACTCGTATGAAAAACAAACTCAACTATTTCCAGCATCACTTAGAGCAGAATACATGAAGGCATCAAAACGAATCAACATGTTCTCAAATATTTCACACTACATGCATGGTGATGACGAGAAGGAAGTTCTAAGAAGACAACTTAGTGACATGAAGTTGGAGATGGAGAAAACCGAGATTAAAACATTCAGAGAATCAAATGAGATGTTTGAGAAACTAATGTCAAAAATAAAAGAGGGGGATGACCGTCTGAAACAAGTAGAAGTTGGTATGCAGGTCTTGACCAAATCAAAACAAATTCAGTGATTTTCAGGCTTGTGGCTATAATAATTTCAAATTCTAGATATTTTCAATGGGCATTACAAAATCATCATTATTTCTACGATGGATTTATTCAAAGAAATCACAATATCCCGAGTTTCTAAAATATCTTGAATTCCAAAAACTCAAGACTACTGATAGAAATATAATATTTTTTAAAGAAGATATAAAAAAAACTGGAAATGAAAAACTCATCAAAGAGTGCAATGATGCTTGGAGTAAATTTAGAATAATACCAAAAATTCTAGTTAGACCTAATTCACTTCGTCATTTTGGCAGACTTTGTTGAAATGATTATTGGGATCCTCATAATTATTGGGTTATTTCTTGTAGTTTTGTATACTGGAATAATAGAATGGAATGAGTCACATCTACAGGTTTCAGAAGATTTTGACAGAGTAGGAACTATGATGGAAATCAGAAATCAAGTAGATACTTTTGTAGAGAGTTTAAGACAACTTGGCTAGATATCCTAATGTCTATTGTTTACAGTGCGGTTCTAACAAGAAGATGGTCTATGATGCAGTGATTTCAACTAAAAACAGGCATGATCCAGACAAAGAAATTTCAGTTTACGGGTGTATGAAATGTGATATTATCATTAGGATTCAAAGAATGACTGTATATGACAAAGTAACATCTGTTAGTGTAATAACTTTCAAGAATAAAAAATGAGACCTACATCATCAAAACCCGATAACAATTTTGAGTAATTCATGTATTATGATAAAATCCTACAAAAAATTAGTTTGGATCTAGATTCCATCAAGAATCATCTAAAGATAGTTCCTGACAAGTTTATCACTATTACAGACATTAAAGAAAGCATTCTCAATTATCAAGAATTTGCAATAAATGAACTGAATCTAAGTACAGCAACAATAAAGAATCAAAAATCAGCTATACATAGATTCCTGAATCATTCTCTAGGAATTATCAACAAAGATACTGTCAATGGATATTTTCCATTAAATGAATCTACATCATGGAAATCAAACCAACTCAAGGCATTAAGAAAATTCATTTGAGATTATTTGTATTTGGGAAACTGGATTATTGAGTTTAAATTTTCTAAAGAAAAAGCCAAGATCAAAAATGTAATTCCAAATAACAATCAACTAGTTTTGTTTTACAGTAAATTAGACTATCAAACACAAATGGTATTTCTAATACTAGTTACTTCTGGACTTCGAATAGGTGAAGTATTATCATTAAAAATAGATGACATTAATTTTAAGACAAATATGATTGATGCATCAAACATACACAAATCAGATACAAAATCTTCTTGGATTAGTTTCATGACTCATCAAGTATCTGATTTAATTCAAATCTACTCAAAAGCATTACATGGTAACAATCTATTTCAAGCATCATACAAGACTGTTCAAAATAACTTTCATAAAGTATCCAAAGAAACTGGAATCAAGATAAAACCAATCTGCTAAGGACAATATTTACTGGGAGCTGTACACAGGCAGGAATTCTAGAAAAATACATTGATGCTTTTTGTGGAAGAATATCTCAAAATATTCTGACTACAATATACTGATTATTCACCTGAGGCTATGAGGATTCAATATGACAAAGTAGAATCATTTTTGAGACTATCTTTAGAATGAGGAATTTTTCAGATACCTACTAGAATCATAATCCTTAGGTAGATTACGTAAATTTTGTGACTAGTGTAATATTTTGTATTCGTAAAATTTTGACGAGCTTTTTCTATATTTTATATTCATATTCTAAAAACTGAAGTAATTGAATATTCATTTTTAGAACAATTTAAGACTCTTCTAAAAGAATTCAATCTAACTCAAAAATATGATGCTGAAGATATTTTTTCTGCAACTAATAAAGTACTCAAAGGTAATGAATGGAAAACAGAAGCTCGAGCTATCAGAGATGCTCTAAGTCACAACAAATACACACTTGAAGTCAAGGATTCTTCTTGGAAAATCATATTTGATAATACTGGAAGTGGTTATGATTTTAAGAAAACTTTTACAAATTTAGAATTTTATAAGTACATGAATGATACGGATATCA
>JADFLN010000008.1:22830-26691 GCA_022564385.1 Nitrososphaerota archaeon
ATGTTGATTAATGCGTTCATTTCGATGGTTTTGATACAACAGCACTGTATTGAAGAGTGATCTTTAGTTGCGTAATCTCTGTTAAGATTACGTAGCTTATGCAATAATTTAGCTTGAGTATATTTCATGAATTTTGCTATACGCTTTATTTTCTGAATCTAGTTCATTATCTACAAACTTGTTTAATTTCTAAACATGTATCTTTAATTTTGAAAAAGAACGGACAATATAAAAGAACGAAATTATAGATTTCACAATATGGCAAAGCGTGCAACAATAGTGCTTGAGGATAATCTTGCAAAAAAGTTGCATGAAATACTGTCAAAATTAATTAAAGAATTGTGGATAGTAATTACCTGATCTTAAAGGAGGAATATATTGTTAAGAAGATCACTTGCTCAAAGACTAGTCTTTTTGTTAAATAAAGACGGAATACTTTTTTATCATAACTCTCAAAATACTCTGAAATGGTTTGGGGATCCATTTACTTTTATTGATTCAATAACTTCAGACTCTTCGAAAAATGGTGAAATCAAAATAAAAAACAATCCTACAACATTCACAATCATTCTACCAAAGGGGCACCATAATTGAAATTACATCAAATTAACATCATTGCAATAATTACTATTCCCATTATTATTGGCATCTATTGGTATGGGATTGAAGTTCCTACATTGTATTCTCTACCTATTGACTATGAAAGAGATATTGAATATGTAGGAACCGATATGATTGTTTCAAATTTTGGTGACAAATTAGCTAATCCAACAGAAGAAAGACAAATTTCAATTGAAGATGTGATCAATGTTGATAACAATATATTGGAAATTAACGTCGAAATTATTTCTAAACATGTAGATACTAATGAAATAGTATTTCATGCTTTTGACACGTACTCGGTAGATCGTGTTACTAAAAAACACATTGATTCAGATTTGTATTATGCATTTCCAAGTAATGTGGAAAAGAAAACTTATAATTTTTTACACCCTGCAATCCACGTTCCCAATACTTTGATCTTTAAAGAAACCGAAAAAATTAATACTTTTGATAGTTATGTTTTTGAATGTGATTCTTCTGTTCATGATAATACAAACTCATTTCCTCAATTTTCCGGGAAAGCAATTTTTGTCAAGTATGCTTGTAAACTATGGATTGAGCCAAAAACAGGGGATCTATTAAAACTTGAACTATTTTGGGAAAATTTTGTTGTTGAGAATGGAGGAAAAATCGTCCCAGTTCAATCTGGAGAGGTTTCAACATCGGATTATGCAGTATCAACGTTAACCCAATTAACCAAACAGAAATTAGATTTATTATTATTTTATGAACAGGCTGTTCCATTAACAATAGTTTTACTGTCTTCTTTAACCCTAACTATTCAAATTATATTTACTCGACTTACATCTGAGAAAAAACAAAAAGAATATGATCGCTTAAAAGCTATGAAAAAATCAACGGATTTAGAAGAACAATTAGCAATTCAATCAAATCTTAAACGAGCACTTGACGAATCATCTGATGTGGCAATTACTAATAAAAATGGAATTATCATAAATGTCAATAAACATTTTTGTAATTCTTCAAAGTATTCTAAAGAAGAATTAATCGGTAAAAATCATAGAATACTCAAATCAGGTTATCATTCTAAAGAATTTTACAAAAACCTGTGGGGTACCATTACCTCAGGTAAAGTGTGGCATGATGTAATTCAAAACAAGGCAAAAGATGGAACTCTTTATTGGAATGATATGGTAATTGTGCCCTTTTTAGATAAAAATAAAGAAATTAAAGAATATGTTTCAATTCGTAGGGACATCACTGAACGAAAAAAGTTAGAATCAGAAAAATTAAAAAATGAAAAAATGGTTGTGTTGGGTAATTTTTCATCACGACTTGCACATGATTTGAGAAACCCCCTTTCTATCATCAAGGTATCTCTGGAAAACTTGAAGGCGTTATACGGATTAGATGATACAAAACAAAAATATTTTGATAAAGTTGATCGTTCAATTAACAGAATGACTCATCAAATGGATAACGTTTTAGATTTTGTAAGAGAAAAAACTGTAGAACTAAATAGAATAAAGTTATCTGAAATTATTGCCGAGTCTAGGGATTCCCTAGTTATTCCAGATGATATGGAATTGATCTTGCCAAAAAATGACACAGAGTTGCTTTGTGATAAAAAACAGTTTTCAATAGCCCTGAATAATATAATTTTAAACGGAATTCAGGCAATTGAAGGTGCAGGAACCATAGAAATTACAGTTGAAGAAAACAATAAAGAAATCATAATCCAAATCAAAGATTCAGGTAAGAACATACCAAATGAAGATCTGGATAAAATATTTGATCCATTATTTACAACTAAGATGCAAGGAACAGGACTTGGGCTTGCTAGTGTTAAATCAATCATAGATGCACATAAAGGCACAATTTCAGTAAAAAATGATCCTGTTACTTTTACAATAACACTACCAAAATCTATTTCATAATCCTAAGGTAGATTACGCATTTTATGATATGTTAGAAGTGTTCCTGATTTTTAGGGTTGACCTTTTTTTGAACAATTGACAAATAATAAAATCTATCCAAAATAACAAACAGATGTTAGTTTACTATTAGATCTAGTTTATTATTGAATTTAGCATACTGCAAATGAAGACTGAGGTATAGTATCTTAACCATGTCCACTCGTCGTGTCATATGGTAGATATTTCATCCTGTCAAGTAAATGGTGATGTAATAACTTCAGTCTTCTAAATTTCTTAATTATTGTCAAGATAATCAATAAAAATTAAACAGATTTTCAAAATGTAGTTTAGTCCAGCAGGATTTGAAGGTTTTTGGTTATCATTTTGGTACCAATAGGCATGAAAAATGTATTATCTATTATCAAAAGAATGAATTAATCCAATTAGTAAAAGCATTGATTTGTTCCATAACAGCAGACCCAAAATTATTAGCTTGTGCCTCTGTTTCCTTTATCAAGTTATCAGGATCAAAAATTGTCTTTCCTAACTTTTCATTTTCTTCTTGTAGCAAGTTTTCCTGTACGGTCATATCTTCAAGTTCAGTTGATAGAATACTAACTTGTTTTGTAAGAAGTTCTTTTTCATCTAATAACTGCATGTTTTGTTCTTGTATTTCTGAAATATTGTCCTCAACAGTTCTTCCCATTAGATGACTTCCAAATATCTCAACTTCATCAACATTTGAAACTAGGTTTAGTGTGATTGTCCTTGATTGAGTAGTTTTAGTTTCATGGTATGCAAGTAAATCACCATCTGCAATAACTAAAAAGTCATCATCTTGGCCTTGGTAAATTGCATCAAAAAATTCACGATCAAACGTCATTTCCAATGTTCCTTCAGAGCCACTAACTTGTACTTCTAATATTATGGAATTAACTTCAGCATCAAATTGATATGATTTTACAGTCACGCCAGTTTCAGAAATTTCAAATGGAATTGACGCATTAGCATCTAACAAAATTGTTGTTGCTGCAATTGCAACTAACATCAAGAGAATCACTTTCATGCTAGATTAACACTCTGAAAATAAATTTATCAGGAAAAGAGTCATTACTTTTTGACACAGGAATTAATCATTATCCAAATTTTATGATTCATTTATGATTAAAGCTTATTCAATACCTGAAATTTGAACAAATCCTGCATTTTTTGGCACTATCTGAATACCAACATAGCCCTCAATTGATTTTGTATCGTATAGAATATCTTTAGGAGTAATACCGTTTACAGTTACTACTACTTCATTTGGAAGCAGATCTTTTGGAATATACATGATGATGTATGATGATCTATCAAAAGTAAATATCATACTTTTTGTTTT
>JADFLN010000009.1 GCA_022564385.1 Nitrososphaerota archaeon
AATTGAGGACGGCGTATGGAATTATCTTAAAAAAATTCAAAAAATGGGGGGCTCTGTAAAGGCAATAGAGAAAGGATTCTTTCAATCAGAAATCCATCAAAATGCTTATCGTCTAAAGAAAGAGATTGATGCTGATGAGAGAATTCTTGTCGGTGTAAACAAGTATTCTGAAAAAGAAGAACAGCCCGAATTACTTAGGATTGGTGGGGACATTGAAATTCAACAAAGGAAAGCGCTCAAAAAATTACGTGAATCTAGAGATAAAAAGAAATTGGGAAAAGCACTTTCTGCAATGAAAAGTGCAGCAGATACAAATGAAAATCTTATGCCTTACATCGTTACATCTGTAAGGGCGTTTGCTACAACTGGAGAAATTAGCAACACTCTCAGAGAAGTATTTGGTGAATACCGTCCCAAGGAGGTCTTTTAATTAGACTCTTTTTGGTTTTTGTTTTAATTGTATATTCTAATCTCTTATTGTGATAAGTATTGACAACAATATTTTTTTAAATTGGTGGTTTTTTATCCTTTTTTAGATAATTTCATCATTTTGATATTTAATTTTAGCACTTGTTATTTTGAATCTTCTTTAACATTGACTTTTTAACCAGAATTGGAATGTTGTAAAATGTTGCTAAGGCTATTGCATCTGACGCTCTAAAGTTTCTAAACATCATATCCTTTTTACCAGTAAAATACAGATTTGCTCTAAAAATACCTCCGCTTTCATAGATTTTGACTTTAACTAAAAGTAGTTCATTTTCCTCACAAATTTGTTCAACTAGACGATATATTGTAGGTGGATCCTCCCGTTTCCCATCTAAAAAATCAGAAATAAATCTTGCAACTTCAGATGAAAAACCAGACATTAGAAATTCAACCGTCTCATCTTTTAATACGACTGCACCTGTAAGAGGATCAATTATTCCAATTTGATCTATCTTAACTGTCTCATAATCTTGGTCAACGTCATTAATTTTCATTACTCTACCATCACTTCTTGAGGTATTGACATATCATTCATTTTCATTATACAATTTTTGTCATAGACACACATAAGATAAAGATACAAATATCAAATTTGAAAATATAGAATCAGTTTTAATAAAAAGACCAGATAATAATGACTATGAATAAAATTGAATTAATTGAAGGATTAAAGTAATGATTACTGATACAATTTATGAGCACCTAAGAGATATACAGTCTGCCAAAATAAGACCTCTAATTTCCAAGGTAACTACTATTGAACCATCAGACACACTTTCAAAGGTTATTGCTAAAATCTTAAAAAATAATGCATATGATGTTTTTTATCTTCATGGAAAATCAATTCTTTCAACTAACATTAGAACACTCCTAAACGCCAAAAACATTACAGCAATGAAGGTAGAACCATTCCTTTATCCCATTCCCCATTTAACCCCTAATGATTCAATTCAAAGAACTGCAAATATTATTGCTCATTATAGAATTCGTGAAGTACCTGTAGTTCAAAAAAATAAGATCATTGGAGTGGTTACTGCAAAACGAATCTTGAAGCTTCTTTCAACTAAAGACAATAAATGGATTAAAGCCAATTTGATTTACACTCAAAACCCAATAATAGTTTCTGCAGAAGATTCTCTTAGCAATGCTAGGAGAATTATGACTTCAAAAAAATTGGATCATCTACCTGTGATGAACAAAGGAAAAATCAAACAAGTTCTTACATCTGCACATATTCTAGAATATGTTTTACCGCGAGAAAGCCAAGGAAGAAAATCAAGAGGGATTCGAACCCTTCACAAGCTAGAATCTAAGGTTGGAAATATTGGAAGCACACGAATTCCTCAATGCACTCCTTATGATGATCTCAACATGATTGTAAACTCTATGCTAAGAACAGACACTTCATGTTGTTTAGTTAATCTCGGAGGCAATCTTCAAGGAATCATTACATTTAGAGATATTCTTGGACTGTTAGCATCAAAAATAGAAACACCAATTCCATTGTACATAGTTGGATTACCCGAAGATCAGAAAAATGTTAATCTTATTACCAAAAAATTTGAGAACACTCTCAAAAGATTACAAAAAGTATATTCAGAAATTCATGAAGCTAGAGTTTCAATCAAACAACAAAGAACCGGAGGTAAAAAAGAAGGAAAGTATGAAGTATCTATAATGATTATAACTCCTCACCATGCTCCTTTAATCCATAATTCAGTTGGATTTGATCTAAGTGAAGTTTTAGAGGAATTAAGCCAAAAATTACTAAAGACATTATCTAAACGTGCTAAAAGACGTTCTAAAACAAGTATTAGAAAAATTGGATTGCCCATATTCTAGTTATGAAAATTGGTAAATTTTTAAGAACAAGGTACTTTTTGTAGGTGTTTTCATGCGTAACTAATATTCAGTTAACATTCAATTTGCTGGTTGAATCGATATGGAATTAAATCTCAAATAATTTATCTAGAGTACGTTGGATGAAATAAAACCAATTAATATTGTATATGATGAGGTCTTTTAATTACACTCTTTTTTGATTTTATTTTAATTGTACACTGAACTAAAACAACAAGATTCTTTGAAATGATCCACTTTGTTTCCCAAAACTGGTTCTAGTCTCTAAAGATTAATGATTGTTTGAAAATTAGCAATAGGGTATAAATCAAATCATTTTGAGAAAAAGAAAATGAAAAAGATCTATTATGGAATTTTACCTGCTGTTGCTTTTTTGTTAATTTTAACTAATGCATTTTATGGTCATACTCTGTTTGTTTCAGCTTCAGAACAGGTGGTAAACAAGTATGACGTGTATATCCATTTGCAACCTGAATGGGATGTTTATCAAAAGAACATACTTTTTGAGATAACAAATGCTTGGTATAACACAGACTCTGCTCGATCAAAATTTGAAAAGAATGTGGATAATCACACTTTTAATGAATTACAATACATTGGAGATAAATCGTATGTGGAACTAAATCCTTGGGATTGTCAAGGAACATGGCAACCCATATTGTATAAAAGTGCTATAGATAAACTTCGTAACGAGATTGAATTATTTCAAGGAAAACAACTAATTTCTGATTCAATGATTCCCACGTATCCTAATATTGAAAACAAATCATATGGTAAAGATGAACAAGAATTAAAAATTAAACATGGTTTTTCTCAATTCATTCCAATATGTACATCAAAAGAAAATACTTCATATGATTATAGTGTAAAAATTAATAGTAACAATGTGGGATTTGATGTCTACTTTGTTTCATCTAAAGTACAACAAAATAACTTTCATGATTCCAAAAATAATTTTAAGTTTTATACAGCAGATGGTTGTTATGCTAAAAATAAAAAGAGTTTTAGTGGAACCTGTGATAATGTGGGGAAAACCAGTGGATTATTAATCATAATTCCTGATGAACTAGATAGGCCACTAACCAATATTTCTGTTGGATTGAAAGAAATTAAAAATCAGATTTTTAATAATTTACACCTATCTGAGCCTTATTTTATCCTCAAAATGGTGTGTGCATCCACATGGAGTTGAATCCCAAATAATTTCTCAAATACTTGGATAAAATAAAACTCCTTAATACTGTAAATTGGTGAGGTCTTTTAGATGAAAATTGATCATATAGCAATTGCAGTAAATGATGTAGAAGAATCAGCTAAGATTTACCAACAAGCATTAGGTGTTGATAGTGTTGAATTTGAAACCATTGAAACAGAAGGTGTCAAAGTAGCAATTATTCATCTCGAAAATGGCAGAATTGAATTAATGCAACCAACAAATGATTCTAGTCCAATTAAAAAATTCCTAGATAAAAAAGGACAAGGTCTACATCACTTAGCATTAGAGACAGATAACATTGAAGGCGAAGTAGAAAGAATGGAGGGATGTGGGATTCAATTTCTAGGAAAAATAAGACCTGGTTTTGCAGGAACCAAAGTTACTTTCATTCATCCAAAATCCCTTTATGGTGTATTGACAGAACTTTGTTCTCATCCTAAAGAATAAACTCTAGAATACTATAAATCACTGAATTTAGAATTAATAATTATGAATGTAACTTGGGACGAAAATATTTGTATCCATTCAGCTAAATGCATCAAGAATCTTCCCTCAGTATTTACAAAACAAGACGGGAAATTTATTATCATACAAGATGGAGCACCTGAAGACCAAATTAGAAAAGTTGTAAAGGAATGTCCATCTGCTGCTCTAAAGATTGAAGAATAATTATTCCATCATTTTCAAAGTATCAGAAGCTGTAATTATTCCTACAATCTTTGCTTTCTTTGAAACTAGAATACACTTTGAGTATCTAATTAATGGTACGAGGGCATTTGCCGGGGTATCATAATCTACTATTGGTGGAATGGGATCCATTGTGTCTGCCAGTTTAGCTTTTTTCAATTCTAATTCTCCTACATCTGCCAAGTGTCTTACAATTCCATCTTCAGATATTACACCTACTATCTCTGAATTATTAAAAACAGGAATCTGACTAATTGATAATTGATGCATCTTTTTGATTGCATCATGAAGTGTATTTGTCGGTTTTAGTTTTACAATGTCCTTACTACAAAAATCTCCTGCAATGTATGGTGATGACTCTCCTTCTAACTTTGCAAGATTCTCAAAAATTTTTTTTGCTGTTTCATAGCTTGGCTGACTTCTCCCTGATTCTATTTGGTTAATCATTGAAGTACTAACACCTGTTAAAATGGCAAGTTTTTTCTGAGTAATGCCTATCTTTAGTCTTATCTGCTTGATGGAATCTATTCTGGGTAACAATTAGTTTAGAGAAAGACCTGTTCGGTTTTAAAATGTATTATTTTTTCTTTGATCTTGTCTTTTTTGGTTGCTCAATTGCTGCTTGGGCTGCTGCAACAATTGCAATTGGAATTCTATGTGGTGATGCACTTACATAACTAAGGCCTTCAGCATGACAAAACTTGATAGAGTTTGGGTCTCCTCCATGCTCTCCACATATCCCAATTTCCATGTTTGGTCTCACTTTACGTCCAGCAGCAATACCCATTTTCATTAAACTACCTACACCATTCTCATCAATTGACTGGAATGGGTTTCTCTCAAGTAGTTCTTTCTCCATGTATTCTGGAAGGAATTTTCCTTCTACATCTTCTCTGCTGAAACTAAATGTGCCTTGCGTCAAGTCGTTTGTACCAAAACTAAAGAATTCAGCAGTAGTAACAAGTTCATTTGCAGTCAATGCCGCTCGTACCACTTCAATCATAGTACCAAAGTTAACTGTTAGTTTCATTTTGTGTTTAGTTTCAATCTCTTTTTTTATAGAATCAAAAATTTTCTTGATATGATTTAGTTCCTCAATGCTAC
The DNA here is from genome assembly GCA_022564385.1 of Nitrososphaerota archaeon. Taxonomy (GTDB): domain Archaea; phylum Thermoproteota; class Nitrososphaeria; order Nitrososphaerales; family Nitrosopumilaceae; genus Nitrosopumilus. The sequence continues at coordinate 5,357 of JADFLN010000009.1, forward strand.
TAATTTGCGGAATCATAATTTGTGGATGTACTTTAACTTTCTTTTTCATTAATTCAACTAGTGCCTCAAAGACTGCACGAATTTGCATCTCATAAATTTCTGGATATGTGATTCCAACTCTTACTCCTCTATGCCCCATCATTGGATTAACTTCTGCAAGATCTCTTGCTCTCTTTAGAATGTTCTTTGCTTCTTTAATTTCGCTTGTGGCTTTCTTTAATTCTAATTTGCGAATCTTTTCTGCTAGTTCTTCAGGATTTGGTAAGAATTCATGTAATGGTGGATCTAGTAATCTGATTGTTACTTCATATCCTTCCATTGCCTTTAGAATTTCAATAAAGTCACTTTTTTGTAGATGTCCTAATTTTTTTAGAACTTTGGTCCTCTCCTCTATATTTTCAGCCATTATCATATCTACAAACAAACCAATTCTATCACGTCCATTGAACATTCTTTCTGTTCTACACAAACCAATTCCTTGGGCTCCAAACTTTCTCGCAAGTTTAGCTGCTTCTGGAGTATCTGCATTTGCTCTAATTCCTAATGTTTTTGTTTTTTGTGCCCATTCTAAAATTTGCTCAAAGTCTTTTGTGACTTTTGGCTCTACAGTCGGAATCTCTCCAATAAAGACTGTACCTGCACTCCCGTCGATTGAAACTGTTTCTCCCTCTTTAATGGTAATTCCATTTGCAGTACATGTGTTATCCTCATAATTAATTTTTAATTCTGCGCATCCTACAATGCATGGTTTACCCATTCCTCTTGAGACAATTGCGGCATGAGATGATTTTCCTCCTAAACTAGTCAAAATTCCTTCTGCTGAGAAGAATGCAGGAACATCTTCTGGTTTTGTTTCTTTTCGTATTAGAATGACTTTTTTACCTGCTTCACCTAGTTCTATTGCTTTTTTTACGTTAAATATCACAATTCCACTTGCAGCTCCTGGTGATGCTGCAATTCCTTTTGCTAATTGTTTATAGTTCTTAATCTTTGATTCATCCATTGTTCTATGAAGTAATGCTTCTAATTGTTGTGCAGGAATTCTTGTAAGTGCTTTATTTTTATCAATTAATTTTTCTTTTACCATGTCTACTGATGTTTTTACAAGTGCCACTGCACTCATCTTTGCAGTTCTTGTTTGTAATAGATAGAATTTACCTTGTTCAATGGTAAATTCAATGTCTTGTGGTTCTCTGAAATGTTTCTCTAATTTTGCACATGCATCACTTAATTCTTTGTAAGATTTTGGCATGTCTTTTTTTAATAAATTAATGTTCTTCCCTGTTCTAACTCCTGCAACAACATCTTCTCCTTGAGCATTAATTAGATATTCCCCCTCCATCTCCTTTTTTCCATTACTACCATTTCTTGTAAATACAACTCCTGTTGCACTATCATCTCCCATATTTCCAAATATCATTGTAACAACATTTACTGCAGTTCCATTAGCAATGTCTTTAGTTATGTTATTTTTTTCACGATATACTATTGCTCTTTCCCCCATCCAGCTTTTGAAAACAGCCTCTATTGCTAATTTTAATTGTTCGTTAGGTGCATCTGGAAATTTTCTCTTCGTATGTGCTTCACATATTTTTTTATATTCTGATACAATTTTTTTTAATGATTCAACGTTTAGTTTACTGTCCTCTATTACTCCCTGTTTGACTTTTGCAGAGTCTAATACATGATCAAATTTTTCATCATTTACTCCAAATACAACTTTACCAAATAACTGAATGAATCTCCTATACGAATCCCATGAGAAGCGTGGATTTTTTGTTTGTTCAGCAAACCCTTCTACTGTTTTCTCATTTAATCCTAAATTCAAAATTGAGTCCATCATTCCTGGCATTGAGATAGCTGCACCAGAACGTACTGAAACCAATAGTGGATTTTTTGTTGAATTCCATTTTTTACCTGTCTTTTTTTCCATTTTTGCAATATTTTTCATTACTAATGGCATAACATCTTTGGAAAGTTTTCTATTGTTATCATAATACTTGTTACAAACTTCAGTTGTAATGATAAATCCTGATGGTACTGGAAGTTTTAATCGAGTCATCTCACTCAATCCTGCTCCTTTTCCACCTAGAAGCATTCTATTTTTACTGTCTGCTTCTTCAAATGCATAAACTGGTTTCATTTTTACAATCAAGCAATCTCAAAAAGGGGGTATTAAACCATTGACTTGGCAAATTCAGTTATTACCTTGTTCCAGTCTTTTGATTTGATAATTCCACTTGCAACAAGAATTCCTTTAGATCCTAACTCTACTGCTTTTGCTACGTCTTCTCCTGAAACAATTCCTGCACCACACAGTAGTTTAGTATTATTTTTTACACTCTTTACTGCATTTGAAGCTTTTGTAATTAACTCTGGTTTTTCCTTAGACACTGCCTTTCCTGAACCAATTAGTTCTGGTGGCTCTATTGCAATATAATCTGGATTCAGTTTTGAATATTTTTTAACTTCTGCAACATCTTTCACACAAACGATTGATGTCATCTTTAATTTTTTTAATTTTAAAACTAATTTTTGAATCTCATTACTTGAAATTCTGTGTTCACTATGGTTGATTAATGATCCTTTGACTTTGGATTTTTTTAATAATTCTGGAATTACAAACCCAGTGGTACTTCCCACTTTGGAATCGTCTATATGTTGTGCTAAAATTGGAATTGAACTGTTTGCAACTAAACCAACAAGATGTTGTGGTGGCGCAATTGCAATTTTTACTTTGTATTTTTTAGAAATCTTTTCCACTATTTTTACAAGTTTGATAATTTTATCTCCTGAAATTTCTTCATAATTTTTACAATTTATTATAAACATCTTTTTTGAATCTTTTTGCATTAATTTAATTCTTGATTAGGTTTGGTTAATTTTTGATTGCTTGTCGTATCTTTTCTTCATTGTCAAGACTATCATCATTAGAATTATTGCTGCAATATTTGTGCCTATAATAAATACATCTGATACAACAATTCCATAAATTAACCACAAAATTGCCCCCGCAGTGATAAAGATCATTAAAAATTTTGAAACGTCTTTTAGACTCTTTGTTTTATATCCTTTGTAAATTTGTTCTACCCACCCTGTAAGAATTAAAACCCCTGCTGCAGTTCCAAGTAAGGTTAACAGAACTCCATCAATTTCCATATTTTACGTTAACTCCAAAAGAATTCATCTAGTCCTGTTTGTTTTGGTTTACCCAAAATTGTATCAAAATCCATGTCCATTGATGATGTTATTTGTTCTAGTGTTGATTCTAAAAACTCCATATATTTTTTAGAATCCATCTCTTCTTTTTTTGCCAATTCTGTTGGCTTTACTCCTGGCTTATTTTGAATTTTGATGTATGAAATAATATCTCCTTTCTTAATCTCTCTAATTGCCTCTAATTGCTTTGCGGCTCTGATGTGTTGAGGAATTGTTTTTGTGTATTCAGATATTGCTTTGCTGAGCATTACATTGAATGTTAGGTCTTCTATTGGTATTTCTTTTGCTACTACCTTTTTACTACATATTGCAATTTTTTCTGAAATTTCTTTTTTTGCATTTTTGAAATCTTCCATTGTTTGGACTTTGGCTAGTACATCAATTACATCATAAAATAATTTTTTGATAAATGGGGGCGTGTGAGATTTTTTTCCTGTAAGTCCTTTAACATCTACCTTTCCATCTTTTGTAACACCAAAATAATTTTTCTTTCTATTACTTAATACACAATACCTGTATGTCTTATCAACCTCTAAATCTACTCCATGATCTTTCTTTGCTTGCTTTATTACTTCTTGAATTTGTTCTTCAGTTGGTTTTTTTATAAATAATGAATCTGTATCTCCATAAAGAACTTCAATACCTGTCTCTTCACATTTTTTGATTGTCTCTAAAATTGTGTGTCTGCCAATTGCAGTTGTTGCTTCTGCAGCTGGAAGAAAATACAGGGGAAAAATCTCTGCACCCATAACACCATAACTTGCATTTAGAATAACCTTGAGGGCTTGACTGACTACTGTGTATTGTTGTCTTTGCTCCTCCGTTAGTGTCTCTTTTTTTGCTAGACTCTTGTAATAATTTACTCTTAAATCTCTTAGTGAGCCAATAATCATAGATGCAAGCCCATTTTTCTTTGAACAAGTCCAATGATTTGTTTGTGGAATTGTATTTTTCTTACATTCTTCATGAGGACATCTTACTGTCTCATATGATATGTTTCTAACTTTGATGATGCTAGGATATAGACTTGCAAAGTCCATTACAACTACGTCAAAATGAATTCCTTTTTTAGGTTCAATTACAAGACCTCCTCTGAATTTTTTATCTTTTATTACCGCATCTGATAAAACTCCCTCTGATCTTCTTTCAAGCTCTTCTCTTTTAGGAATCAAATAATTTCTTTTTCGATGTTCATAATAAAACAAACTTCTAATCCACTGAGACACTCCCATTCTTGAAACATCATCAATTGGCATTCTTCCAATTCTTGCAATAATTACAAGCATATTCATTAGCAGATCATTGTTAAAACTTGTGAGTTCGTATGTTAGAAGAGCATCATTATAACAATAATTTGCAGTTTGATAGAGTGTTAACTGATCAAACTCTAATCCATAGTCTATCTTTTCTTTGCCAAGCATAGCCTTTGAGACACTATTTAGTGAAAAATTTGTATATTTTTGACTGAATACATAGATTTGAAATGCACGATTTGAAAAAGTCCTGTACAAATCAAGATGAACTCCTTGTTTTAGTGTTGCAGAATTCTTCATCATGTAAAGTGGATTCATTGAGTTTTTGATTCCAAGTCTTTCTGCTCTGTTGTAAAGATATGGTAAATCAAATTCATCTCCATTGTATGTAATGATAAATGGAAACTCTTTGATGATGTCAAATGCATCTTGTATCATCTCTTTTTCTTTGTCCAAGTCATAGAATACAATCTTGATACTTTGGTCTAGTTCGTTTGTTCCTTCTTCAGTTCCCTCTGTTTTGAGCACAAAAATCTGTCCAAATCCGTTAGATCCTTTGAATCCAATCGCAGTTACTTTTTTCTCTGCAACTTTTGGGTCTGGAATTCTCCCAACCACTGATTCTACTTCAATATCTACACTTAATCTCTTGATTTTTGGAATCGGTTGATTTAGTAAATCTGCCCACTCTGAAATGAATTTCTTGAATTGTTCAGCATCAACCATACATTCACTGTCTACCTTATCCCATAGCAAACTTTTCAGTTCAATTTTTACTTCGTCTGGAATTTCTAGTTCAACTGGTTTTTGATCAAGTTTTCCATTTTTAATTTCATAATATTTTCCAATAATTAACCCTCTGTCATAAAGATAGGTTTCATAATATTTGATATCTGATTCCCAAGTTTCAATAATGTTCCTAATACTTTTGTCACCTGCTGTTCCTCCAATTGCTAGAGGATCTGCTACTGTGATTTTTGACATATTAATTTCCTTGTCTTGTAGTAAATCATATCGTTGAACGGTTTTGATTTCAAGCACATCATCTCTTTCTTGAAGAAAATCTAATTCCTCTGGTGTTAATTTTGAATAGCAGTAAGGCTTGTGACCTGTTTCATCTTTCCACAAAATTAGCTTCTGTGATTTTGGCTCATAGAATTTTAAAACAGCACATTTTGAAATGTTGTCATATGTGGCTGATACCAACATTGCTGCTGGCATTGTTTCAATTTTTTCAGTCCCTGTTACATTTACTTGCATTTTCTCACATAGAATTTTCATACTTGCTGAGTAGTTTTTTTGCCCATTTTGCAATATTTTTTTTATCGAGTTGAATTACTTCCACTTTTGCTTCTTCTATCAAGTCAAAATCTGTTTCTGGATAAGAGTCAAGACAAACAAATTTTTTAATTCCTATTGTTATTGCCATTTTAGTGCATTCTAGGCATGGAACAAATGTCGTATACATTATTGCCCCCCCTGATCCTGCCTCTATTCCTAAAATTGCACAATGCATTATGGCATTTGCTTCTGCATGATTACAAAGACATCTGTCTAGCGATGCCCCCGATTCTATCTTTCCTTCCATTCTAAGTTGACATCTCTTACATCCTCCTTCAAAACAATTTTTGATTCCAGGAGGTGTTCCATTGTATCCTGTTGCCAACTGTCTGTGGTTTCTAACAATTACTGCACCAACTTGTCTTGTCATGCAGTTTGAACGAAGTTTTGCCAATTCTGCTTGTAGCATAAAGTATTCATCCCAATTTGGTCTATCAAAAGAGATACTCACACAAATTCTTCCTGCCTGCTCAATATATGGTTCGCGTTAGTTGAAATTTTGTTCTTTTATGGATGTTGATAGTTGAGTAATGGATAGCATTTTACTATACAAACGCATAAAATCAATAAATTCTGATTTTTCTCTGTAGAATGACTCAATATCTTGAAAAAAAATATGTTCAAAAAAACTCTATAGAGAAACGAGATTATCAAGTAAATCTTGCAAATCAAGCAATTGAAGAAAATTGTATTGTAGTTTTACCTACTGGCCTTGGAAAGACTGCTATTGCACTGCATGTAATTGCAGAATATCTGTCAAAAGGAACAGGTGGAGCATTATTTTTGGCTCCAACTAGAGTTTTGGTACACCAACATTATGAATTCCTAAAATCTAATCTTACTTTAGATGATATTTCCTTAATTACTGGCGAAGATCCTATTCAAAAACGGACCAAACTTTGGGGTAATAGTGTAATTTGTGCAACTCCTGAAATTACTAAAAATGATCTGGATAGACAAATTGTATCTCCAGAACAATTCAATCTTGTAATCTTTGATGAAGTACATAGAACTGTTGGTGATTATGCTTATTCAGGAATTGCAGAACGATTTGTAAATTCTTCTGCTAGACTTATTGGGATGACTGCAACTCTTCCAAGTGAAAAAGAAAAAGCTACGGAGATACTAACGAAGCTTAGAATTTCAAGTATAGCCGAAAGAACAGAAGATAGCCCTGATGTAAAACCCTACATACAAGAAACTAATACCGAATGGATTTATGTTGAACTCCCACCAGAATTAAAATCAATTCAGACTTTATTGAAGTTAGCATTAGATGAAAGATATGATACTCTACGTAAAAATGGCATTCGTCTAGCAGAACAACAATCTCTTTCTGCTTTACTTAGAATCAGGCAGTTTGTATTAAAACAAAATAGGCGTTCTGCAAAACATCTCGTTATTGCAATTAAAATTCATTATGAGTTGAATAAACTTGAAGCTCATGGAATCACTCCTTTTCTAAAATTTTGTGAGCGTGCACGGACAAAAAAAGGTGCTGGAGTTAAAGAACTCTTTGAGATTGATCCTAATTTTACTAGAGCAATACATCTTGCAAAAGAAGCACAGTCTAGGGGGATTGAGCATTCAAAGATTCTTAAACTAAAAGAAATTCTTGAGTCCGTTCCTGGAAAAGCTCTAATTTTTACTAGTTATAGGGATTCTGTAGACTTGATCTTCAATAAACTAACAGATATGGGCATTTCTGCAGGAATTTTAATTGGTAAAGCAGGTAAAACTGGACTAAAACAAAAAGAACAGATTGAAACTGTGCAAAAATTTAGAGATGGACTTTTTCAAGTGTTAGTTGCAACACGTGTTGGCGAAGAAGGATTAGACATTGCTGAAGTAAATCAAGTAATTTTCTATGATAATGTTCCAAGCTCTATTCGATATATCCAAAGAAGAGGAAGAACTGGAAGAAAAGACACTGGTAAACTTGTAGTACTTATTGCAAAAAACACTATTGATGAGCGATATTATTGGATAGGAAAAAGAAAGATGTTATCTGCCAAATCTATGGGTGAAAAGATGACCAAAGTCTTGGAACAAAATCGAGGAATGGAATCTCAAAAAACAGGACTAGATGTTTTTCTCTAGTTTTTGTATTGTTTAGAAATTTGTTCAAAAACCTTTAACTTTGTTTGAATTACTTTGTTTTTCATTCCTGATTCTAAATGATGAATGCTACTGCTTTTTGCAACAAGCAAATTTTCTAATCTAATATCAAACTGATTTTGAAGAAATTTTTCTGCCCCTTGAAATCCATCATCAAATTCTAAATTATCAAATGTCCCTTTTGCCAAATTATTAATGGACTTTTCTAAATATAATAGAATCTCATCAAGTATTTTTTCTGTTAATAATGTCATTATTATGATGAAAATTATGCCAATCTTTTGATTATGTGATACCCAAATTCTGTTTTCACAGGCTCTGAAACTTGTCCAATTTGTAGTTTGAATGCAACTTCCTCAAATTTCTTTACCATCATACCTTTTGTAAAATAACCTAAACTCCCATCTTTTTTTCCACTACCTGAATCAATTGACAACTCTTTTGCCAACTTTCCAAATTTTTCGCCGTTTTTGAGTCTCTCTACAATGGCAAGTAACTCACTTTGTTTTTCAACTAGAATATGGGAACACTTGATTTTTACAGACAATATTGTTTTTGATTTTTCTCTACCTCTTAATTGTTTTTCTTTAAATATGGTCTACTTAACTTGATTTCTATGCCAGTTACAAAACCTATAATTGAAATTGTAAATGTTGTAGCATCAGCTACAATAGATCAGAGATTAGATCTATATGATATTGTAAAAAAATTCCCTGCCGTAGAGTATAATCCTGATCAATTTCCAGGTGCAGTCTTTCGTCTAAAAAGTCCAAAAACATCAACACTACTTTTCAGTACCGGCAAGATGGTGTGTACTGGTTCAAAATCTTCTGTTTTGGCAGTAAAGGCAGTAAATGCGGTTGTTGCAAAATTGAGAAAAGGTGGGATTAAAATTAAAAAAAATGCGGTTGTTACTGTACAGAATATCGTATCCTCAATAAATCTTGGAGGACGAGTTCATCTTGAAAAAGCTGCACGAACATTACCCAGAAGCATGTATGAGCCTGAACAATTCCCGGGGGTCATTCATAGAATGCTTGACCCTAAAACCGTAATTCTAATTTTTGCATCAGGAAAACTGGTCTGTACTGGAGCCAAAACTGAGAAAGACGTCTTTCGCTCAGTAAACAATCTTCATAGTATGCTTGAAGAAAAAGACTTGATGATTTATGAGTAGATCCCTCTTCAATTATGGAAAATATTATGATTTATTTATCTAAACTAATTTTGATTCTATAGGAATATGACTCAACAGCTTCAAAATAAAGAGAAATGTCCTAGATGCGGCAAAAATAATTTAGTCACAGATACTGAATCTGGTGAATTTTTTTGTGGTAAATGTGGATTTGTAATTGATGAAAGAGTATACACTCTTGGCCCCGAAAGAAAATTTTCTGATGATACTACAAACAAATCCCGCACTGGTGATAGAACATCATTAACTAGACATGATCAAGGTCTTAGTACTATAATTAATCCAATTAACAAGGACTCGTCTGGAAAACCATTATCAGCATCAATGAAAACCTCAATTAAACGACTTAGAATTTGGGACAGTCGAAGTCGCATCAGCGGCTCTGTTGATAAAAATCTTCAACAGGCGTTAGGCGAGTTACTCAAAATGAAAGAAAAGTTATCTCTGTCTGATGCTATAGTGGAGAAAGCAGCTTACATTTACAGAAAAGCTATAGAAAAAAAATTGGTAAAAGGAAGATCAATTTCAGCTTTGATTGCTGCTGCACTTTATGCTGCATGTCGTGAATCTGGAACACCGCGAACACTAAATGAAATTTCAAATTCAATTAATATCAAAAGAAAAAACCTTGCAGTGTGTTATAGGATGCTTTTAAGAGAATTGGAATTGAAGATGCCAGTAGTTGATTCCATTTCCTGTATTGCAAAGATTGCAAGTACTGCTGGTTTGTCTGAAAAAGCAAAACGCTATGCCATGAAGCTTCTCAAAAAAGCAGAAGAAGAAACAATTCTTGCTGGAAAAGATCCAATGGGAATGGCAGCTTCCGCACTGTATCTTGCCAGTCTTGCGACTGGTGAAAATGTTGGGCAGAGAACACTTGCATTAGCTGGGGGAATAACTGAGGTTACAATCAGAAACAGATGTAAAAATCTAAGAGAATTAAGTCTCTAATCCCCCTCAAATTTTCTGATTAAATTATATCAACTAAAAATTCGTTCTCTTATCTCTGGTATGTATTTGTATATCATGTCTCTGACTTTGATTTGGTCTTCTTTAGTTGGCATTTCTTTTTGTGCGCTAAGAATTGCGCCACTCATTCCAAGTGCCATTCCAATTACAATCCCAAAAACAAATTCCTTGGGATTTTCTACTTTAAACATCTCTTTATTTTCTTTAATTTCTTCTAGATAAGATGGGATTGTTGCTACTGCACCGTTGATAGTTTGTGTTATTATTGATTCTAATTGGTCTTCACTCATGTATTGTTTCTTAGTGAATTCCTAATAAATTTGTGCCTAAGATTTTTAATTAAGACTTTCTGATCAGACACATGTTCACATTTTTTACTACAAATCAGGCAAATGATGCATTACCTGATGTGATAAAAAAATTTGAGTATGCATTGGCTAAAACACATGAAGTAACAAAACTAGAACAACAATTACAAACGAGTCTATCTATTACTGGCTCTTTTGAAGAATATGTTCCTTTAAAACAAAAACTAAATTCTGCAATTACAACATTTTATGAATCAGTTGAAATCCTAGAAAATACTGGAGTAGTAGTCAAAAGTATTGAACAAGGCTTACTTGATTTCCCTTCAAAGAGATTTAACGAGGAAGTTTGGCTCTGTTGGAAATATGGCGAAACTGAAATTAGGTTTTGGCATGAAAAAGATTCTGGTTTTATGGGCAGAAAGCCTATAGAAGTGAATGATGAATCCTTGGTATGATTGTATGGTATTGTAATCTATTTTTAGACTCTCAGAATAGATTTAATTTTCTAATGTTTCTCTAGTCTTTTTTTATCTCTACAAATTCCACAGAGATATTTTTTCTTGAAATTCTCTAATTCTATTTTGAATGCTTTAGTTTGAGAATATCTCACTCCTGCTAGTATTCCTCCTGGCACTTTTTTCCCACAGTTGGTGCAATGAATTTCAACATTGAATTTTACCCTCTTTTCATTTTCTAAAATTTTACCAATTATCATAGGCATGTTTCATTTAATTTTGATATAAACAATAGCCTGAAATTAGAACTCATGAATATTATACTGAAAAACTGATACTCTTTTTGATGCTCTCAGTTTGGTTTCGTGTTATTCGAGTAAGATTTCTTCTTGCATCGGTAATTGCAGTTTCTGTTGGTTTGGCACTAAATTGGAAGCAAAATTCCTCAATAGATCCACTTGATGCAATTTTGACATTTGCTGGAGTGTTGGCACTTCATGCAAGTGTAGATTTGCTAAACGATTTTTGGGATTTTAAAAGAGGAATTGACACAAAAACAAATCGAACCAAGATGAGTGGTGGAACTGGTGTATTACCAGAAGGATTACTCAAACCATCTTCTGTGTATCGTGCTGGAATTGGATTTTTAATAATCGGTGCTGTACTTGGAAGCTATTTTGTAATCACTGATGGTATTACTATTGGAATAATTTTGGGGTTTGCAATTTTATCTATCTATTTTTATTCAACTAAAATTGTTAATTCTGGTTTAGGTGAATTTTTTGTTGCAGTAAAAGGTTCCATGATTGTTATCGGTGCCTATTTTATTCAATCTGGTCAAATCACAATAGAATCTATTCTTGCAGGTATTGTTGTTGGAGTTTTATCTTCATTAGTACTTTTTATCACTTCATTTCCTGATCATGATGCTGACAAGTCTCAAGGTAGGAAAACTTTGGTTATTGTAGTTGGAAAAGAAAAAGCTACAAAACTTTTTTGGATTTTTCCACTAGTGTCATATTTTATAATAATAATTGGCATATCTGCAAATTTGTTTCCTATACTATCACTAATCACTTTTCTTAGTATGCCTTTGATGATAAAATCTGGATTGGGCTTAAGGAAAAATTTTGATTCAATTGAGAATCTAGTTCCATTCATGTCGTCTACATTGATGTTCAGTAGAATTACGGGAGCTTTATTTGTTGTTAGTATTTTGATCGGATTGTGATGCTTTAGACATAAATTTAGCAATTCATGAGACTTTGTATGATTTCAGGTTTTGCAACTTCTGATGGAACCAAAAAATTTGCTCAATTTTCAGGCGTAAATCAAGCTAATTTTAAAGAATTTGAAAATCTCACTCTCTCTAATGTTGGGATTGGAACTTATCTTGGAGATGCAGATTCTATAACCGATGAATTAGTAACAAATGCTGTAAAGCAATCAATTCTATCTGGAATCAATGTTGTGGATACCGCAATAAACTATAGATCCCAAAAAGCAGAGCGTTCAGTTGGAAAAGCTATTTCAGAATTAATTAAAGAAGAAAAAATTTCACGTGATCAGATATTTCTTAGTACAAAAAATGGGTATGTGACAAATGATGCTGATGTGAAGTTAGGTTTTTGGGAATATGTCAAAGAAGAATATACTAAAAATGGAATCCTTAAGGAAGGTGATGTCACTTCTGGGTATCATTGTATGACTCCAACTTATCTCTCTGATCAATTAGAACGTAGTTTGAAAAATTTGGGATTGGAATGTATTGATTTAATATATCTTCACAACGCCGTAGAAGGACAAATTAAAGATGTTTCCAAGGAAAAATTCTTGGAGAATTTGAAAGATGTCTTTGAATTGTATGAACAAAAACGTGATGAGGGAAAAATTAAATTCTATGGGATGGCCACTTGGGAATGTTTTAGAGTTCCAAAAGACAATCCACAGTATCTTTCATTTGAAGATACTGTTAATATGGCTAAAAAAATTGGAGGAGAAAACCATGGATTCAAATTTATCCAATTACCATTTAACTTGCATTATGATCAAGCATTACTTAGTAAAAATCAATTACTTGGAACTAACAATGTGTCTGTCTTAGAAGCAGCTGTAAAATTGGGAATTGGTGTATTTACTAGTGTTCCATTGATGCAAGGTCGTCTATTGGCACCTGGTGCGATACCTGATTTTGGTGATCTAAAACCCTCTTTACGTGCTTTACAATTTGTTCGTTCAACACCGGGAGTTCTAGCTCCACTAGTAGGTCAGAAATCATCAGACCATGTTTCTGAAAATCTTGAGATTATGAAAATTCCACCCCTGTCTGAAGATGAATTTTTAACATTAGTTAAGAAATTAACTTCTTGACCTAATTTTTTTTATTATTTTCAAGATGTTGTAGAAAGATAATAAATGGGATATCCTTAGAAGAATTAGTAATTTGTCTGCCAAGATTTATGATTATTCAAAAATCTGTGATTCTATCTTGGCTGTTGATCCTAAAATTCGATTTGTAGGTGTGATTAATGAACAAGGTAGACTGGTTATCGGTGGAATGAAAGAAAATGTTGAACCTCTAGAAAGTGAAAAAGATGATGAACTGATCTTTATGGAACTTGCATTACGCGTAAAAATGAGAAAAGAATTTGATAAACAACTTGGTCCTGTGAATTTTGCTATGGCTTCTCGTGAACGTGCTCTTGCAATTAGTATTCCAATTAATGGTGATATTTTGTATGTGGTAGCCGAGTCTGATGCAGATTATGGAATTCTCCCAAAGAAGATTCTTGAAATAATCCGTTCTTGACTTTACTTTTTTCCTAGTTTTGGGAATTTTAACAAATATTTGATAATGAAACATTTACCATATCTATAAATAGAATTTATCTATGAAAAATTTGTGCCAGTAGATCCAGTTTGTGGAATTGAACTTGATGAAGATTTAGCATTACTTCACGAGGATAATGGAAAAAAATTCTATTTTTGTTGTAATGGTTGCAGGCTTCTTTTTCTTAAAAAACCTCGTAAATACAAAAATAATGTTTAGATGGGAAAAGCCCCACACATTCTACAAAATTTTGAATTCTCAATAGTATGTTTGCAGTATGGGCAAACATTTTCTATATGACTATCCGCCGGGGATCCAAATAGTTTCTTGAAAATTTCATAATAATGCATTGATTCCCTACTTCTGATAATTACTCCATCTTCTTTCTCAACTGTTAGTCGTTTTTCAACAAATATCTCTTCACTAATTATTGAATTAAACAAATTTGTTAGTCCTACAGTTCCAGATCCTTCTTGCATTGGTGATTTTTCCCTCCATGCAATTTGCTGTGGGATATATTTTTCAAATGTCTTGCGCAGAATCCATTTACCCCATCTTTTTTCTTTTTCGTTTCTAACTTTCAGATTTACTGGAATTTCTTCAGCTAGTTTTTTGACTGCATTATTTAGAAACGGTGATTCAATACTTATTCCCAATGCTTTTCCAATTTTTTGTGCTGGAAAATGCATTACTGAGCAAATTCGTCTGACTTCTTCTTCCAATTCATCTTCTGGCTTATTTATTAGAAAACTGTATCCTGCAAATAACTCGTCAGCCCCGTCTCCAGTGATGATGGATTTTTCACCATTTTCTATTGCCCATTTTATTGCAAGATACATTACTACATTATTGCGAATTTCAATATCGTTGAAATTTTTTAAAATCTTAATTGTATCTTCAATTGCCTCAAGAATTGTAGTAGTCTTGACGTATAAAATTGATAGAGGTAATTTCATTTCTTTTGAAATCATTTGGCAATAAGTTAGATCTGTTGAAACAAAATCTTCCGTAATAATAGCAACGGTCTTTGGTTTTCTTTGTTTTAGAAAATATGCTATGATTGAACTATCTAATCCGCCAGATAATGAAATTAAATTTGATTTACAAGAATTACAGGATTCTTCTAAAACTTCGTAAAGATTTTTGGAAACTTTATCCAATGAAAAACACATGTCTTTGAAATTAAAATAGCTATGCCTAATGATTTTACTTTGAATAATTACGTTTTTTATTGCAAACTTTAAATTCTTTATAGAATTCTTGTGAATTAATGCTATTACCTGCTGAAATTGAATCTAAAACTTTAATCCCTGCGTTACGAGCAATTCTTGCAAAAAAACTTGCAGAAGAACATGACATTAGAGAAGACGAAATTTCTAAAATGCTTGGAGTTACTCAAGCAGCAGTTAGTAATTACATTCGTGGAACAAGAGGTGATCCATCATTGATTGCAAAACTTTTAGCAGAAAAACAAGTTGCGATTATGATAAATGAATTATGTGATAGTCTTTCATCAGACATGGCCTATACTCCATCCAATCTTTCCAAATTCATTGGGCTTTGTAATTACATCAAATCTAGTTTGTTAATATGCGAGATACATCATAATCTGGAATCAAACATAGATGAACAAGTATGCAAAGAATGTGAAAATATACTTCTTAAAGGTCCTGGAAGTATTTACTAGATTTTATTTAAAACAATCTCGATGGTTGATGTCATTTTACCAATTCCAGCAGCTGATACTGTATCTACAGTAATTTTTCCAACTTTAGAATTACCTTTTAGCATTTTTTCAGTAATGATGTTTGCAATGGCTACTGCGTTTGGAATTGAATTTCCTCTTGCTCTGAGAATAACTTGTTTTTTACTTCCCAGTATGGATAGCACATCAACCGCTAATATCATTATGGGGTCGTTTCCAATATTTATGATGGCATCATCAGACTTGTCGGTCTGCTCCTGACCATATCGTTCATTTGACTCTTCCATGAGCATTATTCAACAATCAGCAATTTTTTGTTCTTTTAAGTTTTATCGACCATTGATTCATTTATCAAAATAGTCAATTGGGATGTTTTGATAATCCCCATTTGGAAGTACTCTTCGGATTGTGATCGGAATCACTCTTTGTACAAGTTCTTCCATTGAAATATCCAATGAATATTTTGCATTTTTTGGAATTGGAATGAATGGTGGTGCTCCTAGAGATAATTGTAATGCTCTTGCGCCCATAATTCTTGCCTTTTCAAATCTTGTTAATGTTGGTGGACCAATTGTGATTTTACCTTTTTCACAAGGAATCTCTACTGGGTCATGTTCTATTATCTTATCAATTACTTCTCTGTCTTCAATTTCTTTGATTTTTTTTTCAAGATTTTCTTGTTCTTTTTCAGTTAATGGTTCTACTAGATCTTTTCTATCAATTAATTTTCGATAAGTTTCAAGTGCTTTGTTTAGTCCCGTATTTTCTTCTACTTTTTCATCTTGTTCAGTTTCTGGGACTTGTTCCAATTTAGTTTCTTTAGATGTAGACAAGTAACGAAATTTTCTTAAAACGTTATATATTCTAATCAATTTAAAATACAAATTGAGTACACTTTCAGTCTCACGAAAACAACTAATTTTAGAAATTCTAGGAAAAGCAAAAATTCCTTGTAATCTTAAACGTCATTTGTCTCCCAGAACTGTTGGAACTATAATGAGATCTTTACCACTAGAAGGTCATGCTCATCTATTAGGACAAAGTATTTTGTATTTTGAAACTAGTATTGATTCTGGAATTGAGAGAGCAAGAACTGAATTTAAAAAAGGCGATGTTGCATTTTTACCTTCATCCGGTAGCATTTGTTTTTTTATTACTGATGTAACATCTGGAAGAACTATGACCCCCATTGGAAAGTTAGTTGATAATATTGATGCATTAAAGGAGATTAAATCTGGAGATGTATTTCGTATCTATGAAGAAACTGCTTGATACAAATGATGTCCTGAATAGCCCCCAACTCTTTTTACAGTTCCCTTATTTGCAGATTCTCTTAGAAATGCGTTTGCTGCAGAAATTTTGACCCCTATCTGTCTTGCAAGATCTTGAACTGTGATTACTTTGGAGTTTTGAATAATTTTCATTGCTTGTTGCTCATTTACTAAAACTACGATCTCTGCCTTTCTTGGGCCTGTCTCACCTCTTCCCTTCTTTTCTTTCTTTGAATCTTTACTATCTGATGACTTTTCTTTCTTAGCTGCAGTTGGTTTTTTTCCTCCACCCATAAATTGAGAAAAAAATATTCCTCTTATAAACGATGAATAATCTCATTGAATTGCTCTTTTATCAAAAGCTAAAAATTCTTAATTTATTTTCAAATATAAATAACATCTTACATGCTTGATGATATGGGAGTTGTTTCAAAAGGCGCAAAATGTAATGTTGAAGGATGTGACCAAGATGGTACTCGTTCTCTCAATACTGTCAAAGTTGAACGTGCAGGTCTTCGAGTAAATTCCAAAGGTAAAAAATCTGTTCTTTGTAAAGAACACTACAAAGAATGGAAAAAAGAATCAAAAGAAGACCGAGAACTTGAACGTGCTCGATATGACAAGTTTTAGTTTTTCTTTTTTGATTTCTTAACATTGTTTACTGGATTTTTGATATAGTCATCACTCAATTTATCATATAGTTTACCTAATTTTTTGTATAGTCTTTTTGGCTTTCTTGTTTTTTGATTACTTAGAACATATAATGCAAGAATTGGAAATGCAATTGTTGTATCAGCATAAACTGTTATCATTCCATGATGTGCATCTTGAACTTTACCCCAACTCTTTCCTTCTTGTAGTGTAGCACCTGACAATCCTCCTGTATCTGGTCGTGCATCTGTGATTTGAATAATATAATCTTGACCTCCATCATTTCTTCTTAGAATTTGATCTAAAAGTGGACCTGTTTGCTGAGCTGTATTCTTTGGAACCCCTCCTCCTAATTCCAAAATTCCTGATTTTTTTGAATCATAAAGAATTGCTGCTTGCTCAATAATCTCTCTAACAAAATCTAGATTGTATATTTTACCTTGTAGTCTATGAACTACCAAATTTAATGCTAATGACGAATCTTTTATTGTGGAAATGTATACTGGAACATCATATTCATATGCTGATGTAATGAAACTCTTTTCAGGATATTTTGCGTTTTCTTTACTCAACTTTCCCATCAAATTACAAAATTCTGCAGTTGTAAATGATTTATCTGGAAAGTCCTTTCCAAACATTTTCTGAATTATTTGATCTTCGGCTTCTAATGTCTCATAAAACTTGATGTACACATCTCTAATTCTAACAATTTCATTTTCATATAATTTCATATCATCAACATCAAAACTTCCTTGTTTAACTGGCAAGCCCCATGCAAAATGATCTTCATGATAAACATTAGCT
This sequence comes from Nitrososphaerota archaeon, assembly GCA_022564385.1. Lineage (GTDB taxonomy): Archaea > Thermoproteota > Nitrososphaeria > Nitrososphaerales > Nitrosopumilaceae > Nitrosopumilus. The sequence goes on from JADFLN010000009.1 coordinate 23,476, forward strand.
CCTGTTGTAATAATCCAATCAACAAATCCTCGCTCGATTAATGTTTTAATGATTCCACCAAACCCAACAGGTGTCAATGCACCAGAAACAGTAAGACAAATTGTTGCATTTTCTTTGATCATTTTAGCATACAGTTTAGCTGCTTCTCCAAGTTGCCTTCCATTGAATCCTGAACTTGCAAACACATCGACTAAATCTTCTATAGTCATCTTTGGGTCTAATTTTATGTGAGGAATATCATTACCATGAAATTTATGTGGATCCACTTTTAAAATTTAAATTTTAACTGTAAATAATACTTGCGCAAGGGTTTCTTAATGTGTGCTGTTAATAGTACATTTTCATGTAAATATTACTTTTTTAGGAACGAACTGAAATAGTACCCAATGAATATAGTTGATTTGCATGAACCAGAACGAGTAAACAGAGCCCCAGACGATGTTGAGGTTTTACTCTCATCTGGAGATTTTCTTCAAGATGGCTTTAGAATTTTTAAAGTTGAACTACGTCTTTACAATGAAAGAACTGATGAAAAATTGGGCACATATTCTCTGATTACTTCTTTTGTTGAAACTGACAAAGGTTCTGTTGAAATGGTTTATGATGAAGGATTCCGTGGAAAGGAGGTACTTTCAAGAGCATCTACATTTCTGACTTCTAATTTAGGAGTATCTGGATTGATTTTACGCTCAATAATTTCTTTACGTGAAAAAATAACATAAAAATTCAATATTTTGCATTTCTTAACACCTATTCTTTGAAATTATGTGGTGAAATTGGTCTGGTTTACAAATTATAATAAATATGAATAAATAATATTTATGGCTAAATTTATTGTGGATGTAAAAGAAGAAGATAAATCAGAAAAATCTAAAAAGAATCATCTTGTATATTACAAATCACTAACCAAGGTGATCTTGAATTTACAAGAAGAAAAAAACCAAGCGAGCGATCCTACAATAAAGAATCATCTTGATGCAAGAATTGATGCTATTGAAAAAGATAGAACAAGAATTAGAGGAATGTTTCCAGATATTGTAAAAGAGGAGTGGTGATAGCATTTTTTTAATATGCTAGTCTTTTGTTAAAAAATTTATAATAGCAATCACAATTAACTTTTCCTTAAAGTCACCTATCCACATAAACCCTTAACACAATAATGATCTAGCCCTTTTTACGTTACGTATGAAAAAACTTGTTAGGCTATAGTTAGTTATTTTTCAGCTAAGTTTAGAGGTGATTAATGAGATTACAGTCTCAACTATTTTATTGAAATAAAATTACCAAATAATGTGAAAATTCTAGTTGATGAAAATCTTGATGGTATGGATGAACGGCTAAATGAGCAAGGCTATGATGCCTATAGCGTAAGGAAACTCCAAATTATGGGGAAAAAATTAGGCTCTGATTATTCTATAATTAATTATGCTCGTGAAAATAACATGATCATAGTCACAAAAGATACAGAATTTCGTAAAGCAAGTGAAGAAAATGACTTTCCGTTAATTCTTCTTGATGATGAAGAAATCCTCAAAGTAATTGTAGAAAAGTTAAAAAAATTCTAGTTCACATTCTTTGAGTCAAATTGTAATATTCTCAAGTTTGCAAGAATCTCATTTAGAAAATAATCTTCTGGTTGGTGTACAATTGTACTCATAATTACTTCCCAACAATCATTCATCTTTCTGTTAATCTGTGAGAACATTTTGTCTTTTTTGAATGAAGGGTAATAAGATAACAACTTCATTACCCCATCAGTTGATTGTACTATGTGTATGATGTGAATGACTGATCTCAATCTTTCATGGAATGAAAATTTTTCTTCCTTACTAGTAATATCAAAGTTTGTAATTTCATCAAAAATTATATCAATTTCCTTGTGAATATCTTTGAGTTGGTTGTTTACTGATTCAGATAGGTTGATCAATTCATATTCTATATGGGCTCTACTATGAACTTTTTTTTCTATCTCTCCCGCTTCAACTAGTGCACTAATTTCTCTATACACCATTTTTTCATTACCGACTTTTTTTATGACTCTTTTTGCAAGTTCAGTTCCACGTATTTTTCCATTTTCGTTAAGGACTCTAATGATTTCTATTTTGATAATTTCTAAATTTTTATTCATTGTGTTTCTCCTTGTGCTTATTTCTGATATTTTTCTAGTACTGCTTTTTCTCCAATCTCATTAATCTCTCTTACTAATCCTTCTAAAATTTCTACTCCTTTTTTAATTGGTCCTTTTTCTAAATTTTTGTATTCTAATTTTTGTTTGAGTACTAATTTTTCATTGTTAACAAAACTTAGTAGGCTTACGTTTTCCCCCATATTGAGATTAATGAAAAAATCTACATATTCTAACGTTGATCGTATGCCCATTGGTCCTCCTCTTCTTCTAGTATTTGTTTGAAACACCAACCAAACTATGTTTATTTACAATTTCATCAACATTTGATTATGGATAGTTGTGATAGGCGTGTTCGTGCCTATAAAAATGGGAAAACTTTTGATCAATCTAGAGATATTGCTGAATCCCTGAACCCTGATTTTAGAAAGCAAATTGAAGCAAAAGGAAAAGTTCTATGGACTGAAATATTGACCCAAGTTAATCATGATGAATTAATCTACAAACTAACTCTCAAGTATCTAAGACGTGATGGTTACGATATCGGTAACCATAAAATTCCTGAAGTTAAAAAATTCACTTCGTAGGATTTATCTTACAACTACCATCATCATTTCGTAATTTCTTAGCCATTACATATGGTGTAATGAGTAATACTGGAATTGATATTGCAATGAATAGTGTCTGCATTTGCGTTAATGCAATTGATAGTGCAATTCCGCTTGCTGTACCAATAAATATTGACAGAAATGTTCCAGCACAAGTTGGACATGCAATGAATAGTCCTGTAGCTGCACCAATGGCACTCACACCTGTTCCTTTCTTTGAAATCATATAAGCATTAACAGCAATTGACGTGTTTAATCCAACTAGATATGATACAATAATTTGCAATACCAAATTAATTGGAATTATCTGTAAACCTACATGTTCTGTTAAATAGATGATTATTTTTGGCATATAACCTGGACTGTCACAACATGGTGCAATAAAACCTGATGGAATTGTTGCTCCATAATGAATCGCA
>JADFLN010000073.1 GCA_022564385.1 Nitrososphaerota archaeon
AAGATATGTCCTTGATCAAATCCTACAAGAAATAATCCTGCTGCAAAGACGATGGCCAATACAACTATTGCTAATTTGGAAACACCTGTCTTTGATACATTAATTTGTCTTGTTTCAGACATGAAATTTAACAACAATTTAATATATTTAAGCTCTTGGATATTTTCAACATTGTTCAAAGATTATTGATCGGTCTATTTCATAAAATGGACACTTTATACTAGAAACATATCTCGTCAATTTATGACAAAATTATCCATCTTGATAATACCCATAGCGATAGGAATTATCACTGGTATGTTTTTGGCATTTTATCCCGGATCAGAAAATGATACAACATTACTAACTAGTTCAAAATTAATTGAGAATGGTTCCCCGATGTGGGGTGACTCAAATGCACCAATAACGATTTTAGAATGGGGAGATTATCAATGTACTTTTTGTTATAGGTTCCATGAAAATACATTAAATTTCATCAACGAGAATTTTATCAAAACAGGTAAAGTAAAACTAGTCTTCAAAGATTTTCCTCTAAATGGTCCTGATTCACTACTGGCAGCAGAGGCATCATATTGTGCAGAAGATCAGGAAAAATACTGGCAATATCATGATGAGATTTACAAAAACTGGGCAGGGGAGAAAACAGGATGGATAACAAGAGAATCACTAGACAGATTTGCCGTCACAGTTGGTTTGGATTTAGTTGAATTAAACACCTGTCTTGATGAGCACAAATATCTAAAGAGGGTCATCACACATCATGAATTTGGAAAAGAGATTGGAATTGATGCAACTCCATCGTTTTTGATCTTTAATGATAAAAAAATTATCAAAATTAGGGGAAATCAGCCGTTAGAGGTATTTCTAAAAACATTTGATGAATTGTAATTTTATGAAAACATGAATGGAGTAAATCAAAATTAATATTCACATGGTCTGGAGAAATCACAAATGAAGAAAATTATCATAGAAAAACAAGATTCAGTTAAACTATATAAAATTAGAAAAACGCTAGAGGAGTTATCACAAAAATCTGGAAGGGGAACTGAGCTCATTACAGTGTATATTCCAAAAGGAAAACAACTTCATGAAATTATCAGCACACTTCAACAGGAACAAGGAACAGCAGACAACATCAAATCAGATCTTACTAGAACACATGTAGTAGATTCTTTAGGAAAAGTCGTTCAAAGACTCAAACTATACAAAAAAACCCCAGAAAAAGGATTGGTAATGTTTTGTGGAGCATTACCACCAGAAGAGGGGGGGCCTTTAGGTAGTGAAGTTGTAAAAATTTGGGAGGTTGATCCTCCAAAAGATTTGAAACAGTATTTGTATAGATGTGATGATCATTTTCATGTCGACATTCTAAAGGACATGTTAAAAGATGACAATCTAATTGGATTTTTAGCAATTGACGCAAAAGATGCGGGTTGGGGATTATTGTATGGTGATAAAATCGAAGTGTTGTCCCAAACGGGGTCAGGGGTTGCTGGAAAACATAGACAGGGAGGACAGTCTGCAAAGAGATTTCAGAAACTTCGAGAGATGGAGTTATCATTTTTCTATAACAGAGTAGCTGATACTACAAGAGAATTCTTTATCGATATTTATCCAATCAAGGGACTGATTATCTCAGGACCAGGTCCTACAAAAGATGATTTCATTAATGGGAATTACTTGGAGTATAGATTACAAAATATGATAATCAACACAATTGATGCATCATATGCAGGAGCTGAGGGGATTAGAGAGGCTTTTGCAAAATCTTCAGATATTTTAGGAGACTTTAGAATGGTGGAAGAGAAGAAACTTGTAGAAGATTTATTCAGAGAGATTAACTCTCATTCTGGTAAGGGTTCCTATGGATTAGAAGAAATTATAGAGTATCTAAAGAACAATGTTGTAAAAACTCTAATTATTAATGATAATACAAACTTACATAGAGTTGTAGGAAAGTGCAAAAGATGTCAACACATCCAAGAAGAAATTGTAGAGAGACCTCAAGTAATCCCAAAAAAGACAGAATACACAAACAATCCATGTCCCAGTTGTAAAGCCATGGAAGTAAATGTTAACGAGCAGGACATTGTTGATTATCTAGAATTACTTGCAGCAAAAACAGGTACTCAATTAGAAGTAATTTCTGGAAGTGCAGAACATGGAAACATGCTTGCAAGCCTAGGAAAAGCAGGTGCAATTTTGAGATATAATCCAGGTCACGCTAAGTAAAAAAACTACGAATCTTTTTTGCAAGTTCTGAGAGTTCGTCATCATTTATGATTTGACGCTTTGTCCATACAGTGCCTTTGTTATTGTATCTAGGAATAATATGTATGTGAACATGTGGAACAATCTGTTTAGCTGCTTTGCCATTATTCTGACCAATACTAAATGCATCTGCACCTGTTGCAGCTAAAATTGCGTTTGCTATTTTTGGAACAAGTGCAAAAATAATTCCAACATCTTCTGAAGTCATATCAGTTATTTTTTCATGATGTTTTCTTGGAATTACTAAGGTATGACCAACATCAATTGGATACTTGTCTAAAAATGCAACATGAGAATCATCCTCATACAAAAAATGGCCATTTTTTTTCCCGTCCAATATATCACAAAAAAGACAACTCATAAGAAACAACAATTTATGATTTTATTTATTGTTTTTATCGAATGATTAATTAGGGCAAATTTTAGAGTTAGAATGTCTCATGGGAAGAAAAGAAAGAAGAGATCGTGAACAAAAACGTGAAAATTACGCTGCAAAATATTCATCAGAAAAAAGAAAACATACTCTAATTGCGATTGCTGTTTTGGCTGTAATTGCGATTATTGTGGGATATTCAGTATTCGTGTTTCTAACCATGACTGAAACTGCCCCAGGTGGGCCAGAAAATGCGGGTGCATTAGGAAGTGATCATGCACATATAGCAATTTTAGTAAAGATTTTTGGAGACACGTTTGAGTTTTCAGGTCCAGCTTTCCAAATCAAATCAAGTTGGATTCACTTTGAAGGAAGAGATGGCACTACAATTCACAAACATGCCACAGGGGTTACTCTAGAATTTCTCTTTGATTCATTACGATTAGGTGTTGATGATCAATGCTATGTGTTCCCAGATGGAAAATCTTTCTGTACTCAAGACGATTTCACATTAAAGTTCTTCATTAATGAAGAACAAGTATCAGATATTAGAGATTATGAAGGTATGGAAGGCGACAGAGTTCTAATTCTATATGGTAGCGAAACTCCTGAAGAGATTGACGCATATTTACTACAATTAGAAAACCAAGAATTAATCAAATAAGAAATATCAACAAGGTCTAGATTCTAGTCAAATAGTTTACAATAAAAATTTAATTTTGATAACATTAGATTATATAGACAGAAAATTGTCGTTTTTTTATGAATTTATTTAGAAAACAAACTCAAGAAACGAGTCTAGTGTGTAGAATATGTAAAATGGAATTTACAGACTCTGAAAGAACTGTACGACATATGATTAAAGCACACTCCAAACCACAAAAAACCAAAAAATAGAGAATACCACATTTATTTCCAAGTGTTAATGAATTTAGAATCTAATACTTCTTTGGCTTTTTTCCTTTTTTCTTTTTTTGCTGTTCACTCTTGTATTTTCTAACTCGCTCTTTTTGTCTAGCTAATTTTTCACCTTTCTGAATTCTTCCGTCTTTTTTCTTTGATTTTTTTTCAGTCATTTTTTCAGTATCATCATTCATCTGAATTTGGTTCAGCATCTACCTTTTCAAAAGTCATATCATTTCTTTGACAGGACTCACATTTTTCCATTATGCCAAATTCATTCTGGTACTGACCTTTTCCATCACATCTAAAACAAACCAAACTGTTTCAATTTGATTAGGTATGAATTAAGTTTTCAAAGATCATTTGAGCCTAAAAGCCAGTTAATTTTTGTTTTATTACAAACTATGATAATATGTGGAAAGTCTAAATTATAGCAATCTGAAAATTACATGTTATGGAAATTTCTAGTAGAAATGTTGTAGAAGGAACTGCTCGGGCACCACATAGAGCAATGTACAAAGCAATGGGATTAACTGATGAAGATCTATCAAAGCAATTCATTGGGGTTTGTCATACAGGAAATGAAGCAACACCTTGTAACATTCATCTTCCAAAATTAGCTCTCAAAGCTAAAGAAGGGGTTTCAGATGCAGGTGCAACACCAAGAGAATTTTCAACAATTGCAGTAAGTGATGGAATTGCAATGGGACATGAAGGAATGAAATCCTCATTAATTTCTCGTGAAGTTATTGCAGATTCTATTGAATTAATGGTTAGAGCACATCAATACGATGCACTAGTGGGAATTGCAGGATGTGATAAGAGTTTGCCAGGAACTATGATGGCAATGGCTAGACTAAATATTCCATCAGTGTTTGTATATGGTGGAACCATTATGCCGGGTATACTTGATGGAAAAGAATTAACCGTAGTTGATGTTTATGAAGCAGTTGGCGCATATGACGCAGGTAAATTATCATTAGATGATTTAAAAAATATTGAAAATACTGCATGTCCAAGTGCTGGTTCTTGTGGAGGTATGTTTACTGCAAATACAATGGCATCAATTTCAGAAGCAATTGGTATTGCGTTACCAGGAAGTGCTAGTCCACCAGCAGAAGACGATAGACGAGATAGAATGGTCTACGATACAGGAGTAGCATGTGCTAAATTATTGGAGATGAACATTAGACCTAAAGAGATTCTGTCATTTGAGGCATTTGAAAATTCGATTACAATGTTAAATTCTATTGGAGGATCTACTAATGGAATATTACACTTACTAGCACTTGCAAATGAAGTAGGTGTTAAACTAAGTTATGATGATTTTGAGAGAATTAGAAAAAAAACGCCTCATTTAGCAGATATGAAACCAGGTGGAAACTATGTAATGAATTCACTAGATAAAATTGGAGGAATTCCATTTATCTTAAAGAAATTACTTGAGAAGGGTCTTCTTAATGAAAATTGTATGACAGTTACTGGAAAAACCATTAAAGAAAATCTTATTTCAATGCACATTCCAGAACTAGAACAAGACATTGTAAGACCAATTGAAAATCCTATTCATCCAGTTGGAACGGCAGTTATTCTCAAAGGAAGTCTAGCTCCAGAGGGTGCAGTGATTAAAACTGCAGGGATCGAGATGACAAAATTTACTGGAAAAGCTCGTGTCTTTGATAGAGAAGAATTTGCATTTGATGCAGTGTCAAAAGGAGAAATTGACGAAGGGGATGTTGTAGTCATTAGAGATGAGGGACCCAAGGGAGGGCCCGGTATGAGCTAGATGTTAGCCACAACTGCAGCACTTGTAGGTCAAGGATTAGGAAAAAAGGTTGCAATGGTGACAGATGGTAGATTTTCTGGAGGTACACGGGGGTTCATGGTTGGTCATGTTGCACCTGAAGCATATGTTGGTGGTCCAATTGCTCTTGTAAAAGATGGTGATGAGATAACAATCAATATTGAAACCAACGTAGTAGATCTTCATGTATCAAAAGAAGAATTAGAAACCAGAAGGAATCAATGGAGTCCACCAAAACCAAACTACACATCAGGTGCACTTGCCAAATATGCAACACTAGTAGGTTCTGCTGCAAATGGTGCAATTACTAGTCCAAATCTATAACATGAACAATTTGTCCACAAGCTTTATAGATCTCGATTTGTAATGATTTTTAGAGATAACAGGCAGAAAAATTACATTATCATAATTAAATTTCTGTTATCTACTACAGGTAGATAAAAAGTAAAAGTTGCACGCACATATTTTGCCAAAATGATGATATGATCGATTTAATATCTAAATCGTCTTCTAAAAATAATAATTGACAGATCAAAATAATCTTGAATTTTTCAATTTTTTTCTAATTCTTCAGTTTTAGATTCAACTCACGGGGATTCACCTACCAAATTGGGGATAAAAATGGACACAGATAGGCGTGAAAATAATTTTTTTATTAAATTAAGGTTCCTCTTCATGATCATCGATTTCAGATTCATCAATCTCTGAATCTTTAATTTCAGAATCATCATGAATAAATTCCATATTCTCTACTCGCCAGATTTTGTTGTTTTTCATGAGTTAAAAAATTATGGTATCCAACCAAAATTATAATTCATCAGAAGCACTGCGGCAGATAACGCACTAATAATTAAAATCACAATAATGTTATAATCACTTTTCATTATACACTCACAATTTTTGATGTCCATGTAATACAAGAATGATATGTAACAATGTTAAGTGTCACATAAATATCAAAAGTAAGGATAATTGTTAATGCAGAGGCAATTACCGCTCCAAGAGGAAATGCTTAGAAATTTGCGAATCATACTTCACGATTACTAGTCTTATTTACTGTAGCAAGTCACGTTGTTAGTTTCCTTGATTGCTTCTGCATTATTCTTTGTATTAATGAAATCAGCAAATTTAGAATATCCAAGTTAACAATGTTAACTGAAGTATATTACAAACAAATTTAGATGAAAAATTAAGATTTGGTAAAATTAACGTGCAGAGATTATGGTTTTGATTGTGATTTTGTAACTGAAGGAGAAATTGAACAAGTAATAGAAAAATTTGGACAACATATGGAAGAAGAGCATGGGATAGACTATACCAAAGAAGCACTAATGCAGGTTATCTTGAGAAAATCTAGCTGAATACAATCGAAGGAATGAATTTTAGATGATTGAAAGTATGGACTATAATTTTATCATGCTTTTTTTAGATTCTATTTTTCTTCAGGGAGACGATGGAGGTATTTTTGGATTTATTGGTAATGATAGACAAGCACTAGGAAGTGATGATCCAATAGTAAAAGGTATTATTCCAACATTATTTGCAGTTACTGGATTTGGAATATTACTTAATTTTTTCAACTCTGCAGTTAGAAAGAAGATGGTTGATCAAACAAAACTAAAACGAATCATGAAAGAGACACGTGCATGACAAAAAGAGAGAATGACTGCTATGAGATCTAAAGATCAAGTAAAAACAGCTGAACTAAGCAAAAAATCCTCGTACATGAACAAAATGTCAATGGAGATGATGCAGATGAATATGCGACCAATGATGATTACTTTTGTGCCATTAATTCTGATATTCTATCTTGTATTACCACAACTATTCTCTTACACTAGCTTTATCTCCAATTCCACTAAATATCATACCTGGTGACTTTTTCCAGCTTACATGTACTGCTGCACAAGCAGCAGATCCAGAAAAC
>JADFLN010000010.1 GCA_022564385.1 Nitrososphaerota archaeon
AAAGTGTAAATTTGAGATTATTTTTTTTATTAAGACTCAACAGTGTGTCTGATTGTTGCCAATCATACTCTTCTCGTACAGGTTCAACCAAATTCCAAAAAAGATAGACATTACTTCTTCCAATTCCAGTACTTGAGGCTTTAGAGTAAATCTGATCTAATTCTTGTAGTGTTACAGATTGATTTGGAGAATTAATTACAAGGCCAATTTTTTCATTAGCTTGTATAGGAATAATTTCTGAGCTTGATATGGTCAAAACTGTAATTGCTACAGAAATAATTGCTGCGATGCCTACAACCACGCCTAAAGTTTTCTTGTTCATATGTATTGATAAAGAAAAGAAAGTAAAAAAGTTGTGATTCTGTTATTTATCCAGAAGTACATCCGCTGTATCCACATTCAATACAGATACTGCAACCCTCGACAAAGATAAGGTTGTTTTTGCATGTTGGACACAGACGATCTTCTGAAATCTCTTCGTGTATTAGAGGTTCAATTTTAATTTCTTCGTCATGAACTTTAATTGCAAGTGCTGCATTGACTTGAGATTTAATGTATGGGTTTGTAATATTTGCTGTTACAAAATCGGTAACATGTTTAGTTGGTGTAACCTCAAATGTCTTTTGTGCGTTTTCACTTGTCATGTGAAGTACCTGCTTGTGCCTAGAACCATCACGATAAACTGTAATTCCTTTTAGTCCTAATTCATGTGCTAATAGGTATGCAGATTTTACATCGTCTACAGTTACATCATATGGCATGTTAATTGTTTTTGCAATTGCATTTCCAATCCAATCTTGCCATACTGCCTGAGCCATAAGATGATCAGCCCAATGGATATCCATTGCTGTAACGAATGTATCTTGCATCCATTGTGGAATTTCATCTAGTCCTTTCAGTGAACCATAGTTATCTGCAATCTTTGCAAGAAGTTCATCGCTGTAAAGACCATGTTCTTTTAAGACTTCTTCTACAATCTTGTTTGTATAGAAGAATCTTCCAACAGTAACTCTCTTTTCAAACACAAGAGCAAATGCAGGTTCCATTCCATTTGAACAATCTGCAATCATAGATAGTGTACCAGTTGGGGCAACTGTAGTAACCAAGACATTTCTAATACCATACTTTTTAATTTTCTCAATTAGTGCATCCCATTCATAGGAATGAGATTCTTTTGGTTTTTCATAATATCCTGCTACTGGAATTTTTCCTTCTGGATATTCTGACTTTGAACAAAGTGGGAACTCACCACGAGATTTAGCAAGAGCAACACTTTCTTCCATTGAATAGTATGTTAAAGTCTCAGATAGTTTGGCCTGTAGTTCATATCCTTCTTTGGAGTTATATGGAATTCTTAGTTTGTACAAGAGATCAGCAACTCCCATCACCCCTAGTCCAATTCTTCTAGACTCTTTTGATGCTACAGTGATTTCTGCAACTGGATAATTATTTACATCAATAATATTATCTAGGAATCTTGTTGTCTTTCTGATTATTTCTTCATATCTTTGCCAATCAAATTCATAAGTTCCATCTGCTTGTCTCTTTACAAGATTTACCAAGTTGATAGAACCTAGATTACATGATTCGTATGGATAGAGACTTTGTTCACCACATGGATTTGTTGCTCTTAGTGGTGCTTGTCTGGCTTTGGCAAATACATTATGTTTGTTAATTTGATCAAAGAAGATCAATCCAGGTTCTCCACTTTTCCATGCAGATAATGCAATCAGATCAATTAGCTGATGTGCATTGATTTCTTTAACTGGTTTTTTATCATGTGGGCTACGTAAGACATAGTTACCATCTTTAGTGTTAACAAGTGCGTGCCAAAAGTCTTCCCAGATGCCAACACTTACGTTAAAGTTTTCTAAAATACCTGGTTCTGTTTTATTTGTGATAAATTTTTCAACATCAGGATGCCATGCTTCAATGATTCCCATGTTTGCACCACGTCTTTTTCCTCCTTGTTTTACAACTTCAGTTACAGTATTGATGATATTCATGAAGGATACTGGACCTGATGCAACACCCGATGTTGATGCTACAATATCACCTTCCTCACGAAGCTCAGAGTAGTTGATTCCAACTCCACCGCCTGACTTGAAAATTAATGCCGCATCAGAGGTTGATTTCATGATTTGTTCCATACTATCTCCCATTCCAAGCACAAAGCATGCTGAAAGTTGTCCCAATCTTCCACCTGCATTCATCATTGTAGGTGAATTTGGTAGAAAGTCTTGGGATGTCATCATTTCCAAGTTTTCTGTCATTCTATCCGCATAACTATCAAGTTTCTTTGATGCTAGTAATGTCAAAAGTTCTTTGAAGCTAACCTTCATCTGACCTTTGGTTGCAAGTGTTACATAGTGATTGATTAAGGATCTAAAATGCCATTTATTTAGATAATAATCTCCTACTTTGAACTTGTAGTCAAAGGCATCTAGTTTCTCAAGATAAGATTCTGCTTCATCTATACTCTGGTTTCTATTTCCTGCTTTGTCAAATACTTGTGAATCATATAGAATATCACCTATTCCTACTAGAATCGCAACTCTTTCAAACATTTGAGTTGGAGATTCAATAATCTCATTTTTTCCATTTCTAAAAAGATATCTTGATGCCAGAACTCTCAAACAATTTAAATCAAATTTTTTGGAAACTGGATCAAGAGACTTTAGATTCAAAATTTTCTTTTTTTCATCTCTTAATTTTCTTCTCTCGTGTCTGTAAACGATGTATGCTTTTGCTATATCACTATTACCGCTATCAATCAAAGTTGATTCTACAATATCCTGAATATCTTCGACTGTGGGTGATCTAGAACTTGTATATCCTTGTTCGACTAGTTTGTTAACTACACTATCTGTGAGTTGTTCGGCAAGACCTCGATCAGCTTTAGAGGTAGCTGCTAATGCTTTGTATATAGCATTTGAAATTTTATCTTTATTAAAGACGGTTATTGTACCACTACGCTTACGAATCTCGTTGATGGTATTTTCTAGTTGTGAATTATCCAATTATAATCTCCCCATAAAGGATAAGATTGGTATGGGTATAAATGATTCTGCAACTTTTTCTTAAAGCTCGGTTCAATAATATTGACACCGCTAGTATGAAATTCATATTAGCATAACTTAGATAATAAGATACAATGATCGCTACACCTAAAACTAATCAAAAAGTTTTGAAAAATGATCGTAACTAGTTTTTCATTTACGAATTTCAGACAACATATGGAGACTTGCACTGAGGACACTTTGTTTCAAATGGTTCATCTTTGAAACCACACTCACCACATATTGCAATTTTCTTAACAGGTTTGAAAGAAGATGTAAGTGTAGATGCCTTCTCAATTGATTTTTTAATTTCGTCAACATTTGCATCTTTATCAATTTGTAATGTAACTAGTAACCCACCATTAAGCAATTTTGAGAATTTATTACATTCAGAGATAGACTCGCTTTTATTTGTATAATCAAGAATTTCAGAGGCTTTAATCACCACCCCTTCAGAATAAGAATCACCTTCCATTGAATTGAGGACAGAATTCTTACCATATTTTTCACCATCGAGAGTAGCAAAACGATGTGAACCTTCAGTTTCAGTCATGCAAATAGCCACAGGAACATCTAATTCTTTACCTTTTTTGGCTGCAACGTCAACTGCAGTTTCAATGACTTTGTGAAGAATTCCACGTCCTTCTTTATTGTCTTTGAATCCAAGTATGTTAAAGACAGCTTCTTTGAGTCCTACCAAGTTTACAACAAGAGTGACAGAACTTCTTTGCATGTATTGGGTGTTCTTTGCAAGAATTGGATTCAATCCTCGTCGAGTAAGATCTGAGATGTCTTTCTTTCTTAGTGTCATTGAAGATAATGCAGGTTTCATTAATAATGCAAGTCTTGCTCTAAAGTAGGTTTCATCTTTATTTGATTCAAAAGCAAGTCTTGGAAGATTTATGGAAACAGATTGTAGTAGTATTGAAAGTAAACCGGTACTCTTTGTAGATCCATTTGTTATACCGTGACTTGATGTTTGACCTTCAGCAAACATTACTTTTCCACCAAGTAAAATTATTTCAGATACTGATTCTGAGACATCAGTTATCTTTCCTTTATCATAATCTATAATCAAACCAATTTTTGGAATTGGTGTTATTTTTGTATAATTTTTGTATGCATTAATTATTGAATTAATTATTTTTGTATCAGACCCTAGTTGTAATCGAATTGAGACATTAGTACTTGTTTTGTTGTATTTGGAAGTTGTGGACGCAGTTGCAAATGCAGCAGTTATTTTTTGTTCAAGTTCTGGAAGAGATTTTGAATATTTGGAAAACAATTGAACTAATCCATCAAGCACAATTTCTTCTGAAGCTTCTTTTGAAAGAAGAGAAATTATAATAGACAATGAACTTGTAATCTCATCAAGTTGTTTTGATGCAGGAATTCGTGATACATCAAGATATTTTCCACCAAGATCAATTCCATCTTCAATTAGTTCTTTAATATTAACAAAAATTGTATCAGGAATCATTGACCAAGTTCCAGGGTTGGTAATGTGCAAGTCTCCAGAAAGATGAGAATCTGCAACATCTTTTGGTAAGAGGTTTGTAAGTAAGTGTTCAGCAAATACTGTCTGTCCAGTATTAAACAAAAGACCTTCAGCACCATTATTCACAATATCTAAGTTGGAAATCATCTCCTGAACGTCATAAACAGGCAAGCCTAGGCGTGCAAGTTTGTTTCGATATTCCTCATGACCATGTTCTAAGAGAACAGAATTCACCAGTTCCCGGATTAATGAACCTGTTAGATAGGTAATCTGATATTTGTAAATTCTATTTTCAACTTCTTCAGTGATTTTTTGTGCTAGTTCTAATGGTAGACTTCCTTCACGAACTAGTGATTGAATAATTTTATGAGAATTAAATTCCTCAATTGATGCATGTGATGTTCTAACATACATTTTTCCACTTTCAATAATTGATCTTTCTTCAATTTGTCTTGCCAAGCTTAAAACTAGTTTTCCAAGATTTGTAATGGTATAACGTCTTTCAGATTTATTAAGTGCAACAAGAGATTGTCTTAGCAATTTTCTCAAGTGGTATGCAAATTTGCCACTTTCTTTTTTTGACTTAAATCCAGCCAGAGATTTTAATTCAGAATAAGTTAAAGGACCTTTAGAATTTAGGATTCTGAGAATATCAATTCTATTTGGACTAGCCATAACAGAAAAGATCATTCTAACACGTTTTGATGTAGATTGTAAGATTCCACTTCTCTTTAGTTCTGGTATCTCTTCACTCAATTCCATGCATTTTTCTCATTTAAGGAGTAAATAAGACTTCGCACTATACAGTTTCAGACTATTTTTAATCAAATTTGTTGTTGACAGATGAATATTTTCAAGTATATAGATCTAATTTATTAAAAAATATACAAATGATCTTTTCTATAGATTTTTTGGATTAGTTTTCTTGAACATCAAGTGAAAACTCTGATGTAGAAAGTTTCTGTCCACATGATGGACACTTACCATTATATGGATTCATTACATCTTTAAGTGATTTTAGCATCTTCATGTTAGTGATCTTTTCTCCACATTTACCACATGTAACTTCTACTGACATGAAAGTAATAATCTATGTAAAATTATTAAGAATCGATTTTGATTTTTTTTAATGATTGAAGCAAATTAATTTACTGTTTTTCAATGATGATTCCACGATCATCAAAACCGGTAATTTTAGCTCTTGTTCCAACTGGTAGATCTGTAGGAGTTGTAATTCCCCCCATAAATCCAGAAATTCTTAAATGTGTGTTATCTAATTGTAGTATAACAAAGGCATATGGTGTATATTTTTCAAAGCCCGCAGGAGCGACAGTAATTATAGTAAAAGTAACAATTGAGCCTGTACCATCTAAAATGACATCCTCAAATCCCTTGCTGCCACATTTTAAGCAATAATAGGCTGTAGACAAATGAAGATGACCACAATCAGTACATTTGTGAGTTAGGAGTTTACCTTGTTTGGCAATTTCAATAAGCTGATTTTCAATAGACATTTTATACACTTTGGAATATATGAACAGCACAACTTGCACCAGTTGCACCAAAGTTATGAGATAAACCAATTTTTGCATCTTTAACAGTTCTTGCACCAGCATTTCCAGTAAGTTGATCAAATACTTCTACTACTTGCCCAACACCTGTAGCTCCAATTGGATGTCCTTTTGATTTAAGACCACCTGAAGGATTAATTGAAATATCAGAATTTAATTTTGTTCTACCTTCACGAACAGCTATAACACCTTTTCCTTTTTCAAAGAATCCCAAGTCTTCAGTATCAATTATTTCTGCAATTGTAAAGCAATCATGTACTTCTGCAAAGTCTATATCTTTTGCAGTGATACCTGCCATCTTGTACGCAGCTTCGACTGCAATTTTTGTACTTGGAATAGTTGTTAGGTGTTCACGTCCTTGTAATGCAGCAGGTGAACCACCTCTTCCAGAACCAATTACTTCAATGTAATCACCACCATTTGCTTTTGCAAACTTTTCAGAACAAAGAATTACAGAGCTTGCACCATCAGAGAACGGACAGCAATCATAAAGTTTGAGAGGACTTGCAACTACTGGAGAATTCATTACATCATCAATTGTAATTTTCTTCTGCATGTGAGCTTTTGGATTAAGTACACCATTATCATGATTCTTCACTGCAACTCTTGCAAAATCTTCTTCAGTTGCATCAAATTCTGTCAAGTAAGCTCTTGCCATTGATGCAAACAATCCGGGAAATGATGCACCGGATTGACCTTCATAGAAAAAGTCTGAACAATATGCAAAATAAGTTGTTGTCCATTCAGTTCCTGTGTGAGTTACTTTTTCAACACCAGTTACAATGAGACAATCATAGAATCCTGCTGCAACATTTGCATAAGCCTCCCTAAAAGATACAGAACCACTTCCACATGCAGACTCTATTGTCAATGATGGTTTATCTGGAATACCCAATCTGCTCATTAAGACAGGACCAAGATGTACTTGCTTGTCTGCAACTCCAAAAACATTTGAAATGTAGGATGCTTTGATATCTTTTGGGACAATTCCTGCACTTTCTATGGCTGAAACTGATGCCTGAGTAGTGATATCGGCTATACTATCTGGCAATTTACCATATTTGGTGCTACCAGCACCAAGAACACAAACCTTTTCCACTAATGTCACTGACCCAATTCCCTATAAAAATTGTTTTAGAAAACTCATCATACAAAATGATACCAAGGAAAAAAAATCTTCAAATTAAAAAGACCACAAGACATGTAATAAAAATTACAAAGTCACAAACTAGTGTGTTCAAAAAAGAGATTATTCAATATTTTGATACTAATGGATTTCTGTCTTGGTCTGCAAAAGAGAAAAAATACATAATCCTTGGTACAAATTCTCCAAAAAATGGACTGGTGCAATGTCCTCAGTGTAAACTTGGGCAGTTGATGATAATTAGATCACGAAAAACAAGAAAGCGATTCATGGGCTGTTCAAACTATTATGGTGGATGCAAAGCATCATCACCATTATTACAAAAAGCAAAACTTAGGGCAATAAAGAAGCCTTGTGATATATGTAAATGGCCAATGATAATTTTTCGTTATTCACGAAATCAAAAATGGATCAAACAATGTTCAAACTTTAGTTGTGAAAGCAGAAAGCCTAAGCATTCAAAGTAGAATATACATCTGTTCTTCTATTTTTAAGTAAAGGTAAACTTTTTCGTGTTTCTTTTACTTTGTTTAGATCAATGTTAACAAAACCTATACCTTGCTTCTTTTTCATATCAAGCAAAATTTTTCCATATGGATCGACTACTAGACTTCTTCCACAGTAAATATTTCCAACTTGATCAGGCGCAATTACATAACATCCATTTTCAATTGCTCGTGTTTTGTTTATTGTAATCCAATGATCTTCTTTCATGTTACCTTTTACCCAAGCAGACGGTATAACTAAAACTTCAGCGCCAGCAATAGCAAGTGATCTTGACATCTCTGGAAATCTTAAATCATAACAGATCATCATGCCAATTTTTCCAAGAGACGTCTTCACAGGTTTTGCAATCTTAGAGCCTGAAACCATTTTATCTGATTCTCTAAATCCCAACGCATCATAGAGATGAATTTTTCTATAAGTTGAGATTATTTTACCGAACTGGTTTATTACAAAAGAAGTATCATATACACGATCTTGTTTTCTACTCTTTTCGTAAAATGAACCTATGACTTGAATATGATTTTCTTTCGCTGCTTTTGCAATTGTTGTGACAAAATTTCCATTAATTGTTTCAGCCAAGTTTGCAAGTTGTTTTGGAGTTTGGGAAGATCTTGTATAAAACATCATGAATTCTGGAAATGCACATAATGTTACATTTTTTAAAGCAGCTTTTGAAATATATGAAATAATTTTTTGTAGATTATTTTCTTTGTTAGTTGATGCTTTGAATTGAACAACTCCAACTTTCATGCAATTAATTAACTAAATGATAATAAAAGGATAAACTGTAGTCTGTTTGTTTAAAAATTATTAAAGTTGTTTTCCTGCTAAAAACCAATTTTCTTTAGGATTATCTTCAAAAACAACAATAACATGATTTTCGTTTGTTTTAAGAATCTCTACTGCAGATTTTGTGATTGCTTTTGCAAATTTATCTTTTTGTTCCTGTGTTCTACCAGGATACATTGATACGGTAATCAATGGCATGATAATTTCAAATAGATTCAGCGATTTATATTTTCAATAGTCTGGTCTGTAGCCATATCTTGTACCATACATGAAATCAGAACGGTGAGTTCTTTTGTAAATGTAGCCAGTTGCTAAACCTATCACAAATCCACCAATATGAGCAAGATATGCAACTCCTCCACCTGCAATACCAAATCCTCCTATGAAGAAAGGAAGTAAGTTCTGAAAGACCAGCCAAAATGGCAAAAACCATCTAGCCTGAATGTGCATCATTCTCCAAAAAAAGCCCAACATCATGAAAGTTTGAATACGTGCTTTTGGAAAAATTACAAGATAAGCACCTAATACTCCAGAAATTGCACCAGAGGCACCAACTGCAGGAATAACACTACTTGTATCGCCATAGATATGGAAGAGCCCAGCAACAACTCCCCACATAAGATAAATTCCAAGAAACTTTGCTTTTCCAAACTTTTGCTCAATGTTATCACCAAAGATCCACAAAAACCACATGTTCCCAGCAAAGTGAAGTAAACCACCATGCATGAAAATTGAACTAATCAAAGTGATGTAAGGAATACTAGGACATGAAATTCTAACAGGTCCTGCACCAAAGTCAATTGCAGAAAAAGTTGCACCAGTTACACAATTTGGCACTGCACCCCAATCATAAAACAATACAAATGCATTTTGATTTGTAAAATCAAAAAACTGTCCAGTAATTACTACTTCAATAAAAAATACAACTGTATTGATAATAATTAGTGCAATAGTTACTTTTGGTTTAAAACCAGGAGGATGTGGATTCTCATCACGTAATGGAAACATTAGTTATTTAGTTTTGGAAAAAATCGTATAATAACATTATTCAAGTTATGTCCATTTGTCAGGATTTTTTTTACGAATTTGTTTTCCATCAATTGTAATTTGATCTTTTTCTTCAAAGACTGTATGCCATTTTCCATTACTTGGAAAAATTTTATTCATTTCTTCAACTTTCTTGTTGGTTGGTGCTCTGTTCATCAAAGCTCCCCATCTCATATTTGGTATCTTTGGCATTATATCATTGATGTCTTTCATTATACTATCACTTCACAAAATTAATTTAAAAACCTATGATTGAATTCTCAAAATTCCTTCTTTGATCAAAAATTGAATACCTTGAATGAATGAATTATCATCAATTGAACCGTCTGCCCACCAGCCTGCGTTGTTCTTTATCCATGATGGAATTTCATTAGAATCAGAACCCATACCTTGCGTGGTTGGAGGAATCTTTAGAACATCTTCTTTGATCAAAAATTGAATACCTTGAATGAATGAATTATCATCAATTGAACCGTCTGCCCACCAGCCTGCGTTGTTCTTTATCCATGATGGAATCAAAGTAGGTGGTTGTGCTTTTGGTGTAGTTTTTGAAAGACTTGGTCCAATCTCAATAATTCCTGAACCAATTCCAGCATACTTTGCGTTATAATCTAATCCAGTTCCATAAACTAGAATGTCAATTCTGTATTGTCCCTGTGATGGAATCAGAATTTTTTGAACATCAATTCCTTCTGTAGCAACAATACCAGGATTTACAGGATCATCACCTGAGAATCTTTCTAGTTCTTGATCATTTTCATCAATAAATGAAATTGTATACCTAATGTCTCGTATGAGACCTCTGTTTTCATCAAAGAATGTTATTTCAAAAGGCACTTCATCACCTGCACCATAACTTCTGTCCCATGAAATGTTTACAGTTGTTGGAACTTGTTCATAGTTTGTAGTGTCAACAAGATAAAATTCAGTTGAACTTTTTGATACTGCATTTAGTGGAACCAGTTTCAAGTCCATCTTTTTGTTATTATAATTATCAGGTCCCAATACTTCATTAATTTTTAGTAATTCATTTTTTGTAATTAGAAAATGAACAATATTAGTATCCTCATATGAATATGGATCATTAAGTAATGCTCGCTGATCAATTTCTACACCATTAACATATCCTTTGAATTGTGTTCCTTCTGCGTATGGTGTAAATGATTTTGGAATTCTAACTTCTTCATGTACTACTTGCACCAAGTTAACATAATCTGGACTCCAATCAAATGGCATATCAAACGAAATTGAATTATCAGATTGATCAAATTTGAAGTTATCAACATCATCATAGTATGTTTTTATAATAACTGGAATTTCTTCCGCATTTGCAGTCTTGATAAAAAAGTTTTGTTCTTGTGCTACGCTAATAAAAGTATTATAACTCAACAGTGTTGCAAGCATAGTTCTTGGACTAGTTGCAGCTTCAATGTCAACTCTAATCTTGTACAAGCCACCTTTAACAAATATTGGGCCAGTAATTGATGGTCTTGCACAAAAATCTAAATTATCATCAGTACATGTTGGTCCATATACAAATAGTGCACCAGGGGCACTAGCATGTTCAGAACCACCATAAGTTGTACAGTTTATGAGATTAATTTCATCACATCCAAATTTTGGTTTAATTTTAACATCTAATCTTCCATCATTATCATAAAACAAATTTCTAGCTAAAAGTTCACCACTTTGCCAAATTTCTATTCTGTATGTTACTTGGTCAAGATTAAGATCAGTTAATGTATCAAAGAAACGTACTTGCATGTTCGCAGAACTAATTTCACCTACTGTAATATCAGATGGACTCAGTTGTACACGTACAGTTACCTCCATATCACCAAATGATATAGGTGGTGCTTGATCTCCTCCGAGTCCGTGTCCAAATGCATCTGGAAGAATAGCAAAAACTGTGAAAAAACTAATAATTATAATGAATAGTCCAAACTTGCTGTACAATAAAAAAAATTATGTTAATTCCATATTTAAAGCTGGTACAGAATTTCTATGCGTAATAGTTTTTTTTTTGTAGGAAAATGAAGTATAATTTTTATTTACCATACCAAAACATAAAGTATGAAATTACTGTTTGTGTTGTTATTTTTTCCACTTTTAATAATTCCAGCATATGCAGAATCTCAAACTTTGCCAACAGAAAAAGGTACACTAGATGTTAAATTAACATATGATACAATTGAGCAAAACATTCAAACTAAAATGAGTATTGATTTTATCAATCCTTTTACACAAAAGATACAAATACATATTGACTATACAGTTGCAATTTCAAAAGATGGTGAAACTGTTTTTAGAACAAATGGACTCATTCATACATCTGAGGGTTCTGTAAAAATCCCAATTGATTTCAATCTTGGTGAAGGAGTATATTCTTTGGATATTCAAGTGGAGGGAATTTTATTTCAACCAATTCCACCAGAAACAGTTTCTTTTGATATTATAGTAGGTGAAGCTTTTGCTCAACCTAGTACAACACAAGATGATGGAGGCGGATGTCTAATTGCTACTGCAACATTTGGCTCAGAACTAGCACCACAAGTACAACAATTAAGAGAGCTTAGAGACAATACAATTCTAAAAACAGAATCTGGAACTGCATTTATGACTGGATTTAATCAATTCTACTATTCGTTTTCTCCAATAATATCTGACTTGGAAAGAGAGCAACCAATTTTCAAGGAAGTTGTAAAACTAACACTAACTCCAATGATATCATCATTGTCTTTACTGAATTATGTTGACATTGACTCAGAAGAAGAGATGCTCGGATATGGAATTTCTCTAATTCTACTAAATATTGGAATGTACGCAGGAATCCCTGTATTTGCAATTCTAAAGTTATACCAGTTTAGAAGAGATTAATTCTATTTCCAGAGTTCTAGTGAAGTTTTTATGTATCTATACAAGTAATTTGTCTATGAAGACTAAAGCAATTTGCTCTTTCTTCGTACTATTTGCTATCGTATCTGGAATAGGTGCAACAACACCAGCTGCTTTTGCAGAAGTCACAATTGAACCTGTAACAGGTTCTGGTGTCCCAGGATGTGAAGACCTAGATGGATGTTATACTCCAAGTCCTGTAACAGTTAATGTTGGTGAAGTTATAATATTTTCAAATACTGACAATGCGGCACATACATTCACAGCAGGAACTCCAAGTGATGGTCCAAGTGGTGAATTTGATACTAGTTTACTAATGATAGATGCTTCTTATGAATACACTGCAGATACTGTAGGTGAGATTAATTATTTCTGTATGGTTCATCCTTGGATGCAAGGTTTGATCATAGTAGTAGATGCAGAAGTACAAGCAACAGCTGACGCAGAAGCACAAGCAACAGCTGACGCAGAAGCACAAGCAACAGCTGACGCAGAAGCACAAGCAACAGCTGACGCAGAAGCACAAGCAACAGCTGACGCAGAAGCACAAGCAACAGCTGACGCAGAAGCACAAGCAACAGAAGATGAAGAAGTCATGATGGAAGAGACTGAAGTTACAGATGAGAGCGAAGGAGGCGGATGTCTAATTGCTACTGCAACATTTGGCTCAGAACTAGCACCACAAGTACAACAATTAAGAGAGCTTAGAGACAATACAATTCTAAAAACAGAATCTGGAACTGCATTTATGACTGGATTTAATCAATTCTACTATTCGTTTTCTCCAATAATATCTGACTTGGAAAGAGAGCAACCAATTTTCAAGGAAGTTGTAAAACTAACACTAACTCCAATGATATCATCATTGTCTTTACTGAATTATGTTGACATTGATTCAGAGGAAGAGATGCTTGGATATGGAATTTCTCTAATTTTACTAAATATTGGAATGTACGCTGGAATCCCCGTATTTGCAATTCTAAAATTACACCAGTTTAGAAAAAATTAGATTCTATTTCCAGAAATTCTAGTGAAGTTTTTATGTATCCATACAAGCAATTTATCTATGAAGACTAAAGCAATTTGCTCTTTCTTCGTACTATTTGCTATCGTAGCTGGAATAGGTGCACCAGCTGCATTTGCACAAACAGAAGTCACAATCGCTACAGCAGATGATTCTGGTTATAATATGGAATGTGGAACAGATTGTTTCACTCCAAGTACTGTAACAGTTGATGTTGGAGGAAAAGTAATATTTTCTAATGCTGTTGGATTCCATACATTTACAGCAGGAACATGGGAAACTGGAATGGCTCCATCTCCAAGTGGGGAATTTGATGTTACCCTAGCAACAGAAGAAACTGCTGAATGGATACCAGATACTGTAGGTGAAGTTCCATACTATTGTGCATTGCATGTGTGGATGACAGGTACAATCATAGTACAAGAAGCAGCAGCTGAAGAAGAAACCGTGGTGGAAGACAAAGTCATGACAGAAGATGAAGTTGCGCTAGAATTAACCACGATGGAAGACGAAATAGAGTTAATGGTAACAATTACCGACTCTGTTATGGGTGACGGAACTCACGTTTATCTTGAATTCAGTGAAATACACGTCAACTATGAAATTACTGCAATGCAAAATGGTGAAACAGTCTTACAAGTAACTGACCATGCCATGGAAATGACTGGTGCAAATCACCACATAGATGCTGTTGGATCTGATGAAAATCCAATAGATATCGAAATAGTTTCCTTAGGAATTGGTCCTCCAAATGCTGAAGATGATTGGACTGGACCAACAGGTATAGTATCTACTACACAAGTTGTTCCAGAGTTTGGTACAATCGCAATGATGGTACTAGCTGTAGCAATCATAAGCATCATAGCAGTAACTGCAAAATCTAGAGTCATTCCAAGATTTTAGGAATCCTCTTTTTCTATTTTCTTTTTACTAAAGCAATAACTGCTAGAATTATAGCTGCAGCAGCAATTGACAATCCAAATACTGCAAAGTCATAAGCTGCTCCATCATTTGATGATGTAAAAGTTTCACCAGACTTTAGCTTTGAAACGTCTTGTTGAAGGGATGAAATTGCATTTTTTAGTGCAGAAAGATCTGCGGGTCCTTCACTACTGGATAGAGGAAAATCCAAAACAGATGTGCTTTCTACATCTTCGATTGGAATTTGTACATCAAGAATAGTTCCATTAATTTCTCCTTTCAGTTCAAGAAAATAAGTACCAGTTTTAGTTGGAATTATAGGTAAAAAATAGTAACCGGGTCTTGGATCTGAATTAATATCAATGTTTTTCGTGGCACCACCATACATGATTATAGCCTCTAAATTCTTGAATACACTAGTTACTCCTTTGTAAGAGCCTTGAGTTTCTCCGGGTTCAGTAATTTTTAAGATAATATCATTTCGAATTCCTACAACAGGTGGCTCAATTTCCCAACCTACTTCAATATCATATTGTCCAACTTCTATACTAGTATGAGCAAAAGATGGTACAATTATTCCAATTGAAAATAATAACGCAATAAAGCTAAAAATTGCAATCTTCACGACTATCATCTGATATTACGCATTATTATCTTTACATGATCTGATACAAATTCCCAACATATGAAAACTGTTTAAATTATGAATAATGACCTGAAGATTAAATGAGAAAATTTCTGATAGTTTTATTAATTTTATCATCAATGTCTATTCCGTTTGCGGCAGCACATCCATTTACAGAAGAAACTTTTCCTAGTTTAACATCAAATTCACCAACTGGTGTCACAGAAATTATTGTTTATTTTTCAGAACCAGTTGAGATTGATTTCAGTCAACTCAAAGTACTTGATAGTAATGGAGATCAGATTGATAATAAAGATACAAGTTACTATGAAGGAGAAAAATCCCTTATTGTTACAACCCCACCATTAGAAGATGGAGTATACACAGTATCGACTAAAGTTCTATCAAAAATTGATGGACATTTGGTTCCTGATGCATTTTTGTTTTCAATAGGTAATGTTATAGTTGATCCAGCATTACTAGGACAAAAAGGGCCATCAGAGATAGTATTTTTACCTGAAGCAGGAGCCAGATTTCCTGGACTTGTAGGTCAAACATTGGTTTTGGGAGCTGTGATTGCATCACTAATAATTTGGGGAACACAAAACAAACTACTAATCAAAGAAGAACTAGATAAGGTAGAATCTTTCCATCATAAAAAATTCATGTCAATTACAGGAATTGGACTTGTGTTAATTTTTGTCTCTAATATTTTGATGATTGCAGTTCAAACTATCAGATTAGAAACTTCACCTATAGAGGCAATTCAAACTAGTTTTGGTACCACATGGATGATTAGAATGAGTATTACAGTAATTTTACTAGGAATTTGGTTTTGGTTAGATAGAAAAAAAGTTCTATCAAAGAAAAATCAGGTACCAATGCTCATAACAATGCTAGTACTAATTGGAACTTCAAGCTTAATTGGACATGGTGCAGCAAGTGGAGAAGCACCAGCACTTGTTTTAGATTATATTCATAATTTGGTTGCAGCAATATGGATAGGTGGAATATTCTATTTTATTTTCATATTATTGCCAACATTTTCACAATTAAAAGAATCAAAACGAGAAAAGATGAGTCTGGTGTTAATTCCAAAATTCTCAATTGCATTCATCATTGCAATAGGAATTGTTATTATTACAGGACCAACTCTTATGTGGTTTTTAGAAAGTGATGTAGGACTAATTACTAAATCAGTTTATGGCCAATTAATTATTCTAAAAATTTCAATTGCTGCAATAATAATTGGATTAGGAGGATATGCTCAATTAAGAATTCAAAAAAATGCAGAAAAGAATTTTCAATCAGGAAAAATCACTGTCCACAAAAAGCTAAAGAGATCACTCAAAGTTGATGCAGTATTAGGAATTATGCTATTAGGCGTAGTTGCGTTGCTTACAAATGGAACACTACCAGC
Organism: Nitrososphaerota archaeon; assembly: GCA_022564385.1. Taxonomy (GTDB): domain Archaea; phylum Thermoproteota; class Nitrososphaeria; order Nitrososphaerales; family Nitrosopumilaceae; genus Nitrosopumilus. Next base: position 16,501 of record JADFLN010000010.1, read on the forward strand.
AGGAGAAATACAAAAAGTTGATGCACAAGAGATAGTCTATGGCTTTAAGACTATAGAATTTACTGAAAATACAAAATTTGGTATTGAAATTTCTCCGTTTTCAAGTGGAGTAAATACAATCATAGTTAAAGTAAGTGACTTTGATAATAAATCACTTTATGATTCAAATCAAATCAAAATAAAGATATCAAATCCATCAAAAAATATTTCTGCAATTGAAATTCCAATGGAAATTATCAAACAAGATTCCAATTTAATTAAATTTCAAGGAGAATTAACATTTGGATTTTCTGGAGAATGGCAGTTAGAAATAGAAGCTCAAAGAACTGAAAATGCTAATGAATCAAAAATATTGAATTTACTTGTAAAACCGAAACTAACTAACATTCAAACTCAAATTATTGAATATGAATTGCCAGAGGATGCAAAGCCTCTTTTTCCATTATATGATGGAAAAAATTCTATTTGGATAAGTGATCCATCAGCTCCTCGTTTATGGCAATTTTCACTTGACACACAAGAGTTCTCATCATACTCGTTTGATGGACTAACTACAACATTTCTAACACAAGATAACAAAGGAAGAATCTGGTTTACAGATACTCCAAGAAATCAAATTGGATTCTTTGATCCAGAGAATAAACAGATTACAACAAAAATAATTCCAAAACTAGATCCAATAATCACAGAAAATACTCCAATATCGATTCAAGCAGATTTTGATGGAAACATTTGGATTACAATAGTCAACAAAGATAAAATTCTAAAATATGTACCAGATCTGGACATATTTGAAGAAATTGTACTACCAGATAAACAATCACTACCATTTGCATTAACAATTGATGAATATGGAAAGATTTGGTACTCTACAAGCGGTACAGGTAAGATTGGATTTATTGATCCAAAGAATAACCAAATAACTCAATTCTCAAGTGAAGTACCACTTCAGGCTCCAGAAGCTTTGATTTTTGATAATGATGGAAATTTGTGGATTGCAGAACATACAGGTTCAGCCATAACCAAATTCAATCCGGTTTTAGAAACTTTTGAGAGAATTTCGGTTCTGAATGAAGATGCATTACCATTTGGAATGACATTTGATAGATATGGAAACATTTGGTTTGCACAGCATACAGTAGACAACATTGGAGTTTATGATCCAGATAACAATAACTTGATTGAAATTCCAGTTCCAACTGAAACATCATTCATTCAGTTTATGACATCAGATGGAAATGACAATGTATGGTTTGTAGAACAACAAGCAAACAAGATTGGAACAATAAGGATTACAGAAATTCCTGCTATTGCTTCACAAATACAAACAACAAGTAACTTTGAATTAAAGTATACAGAGATTGCATCACCACTAATTGCATTAGGAATTATTGCAACATCATTGTTTTATGTAAAAAGTGTGCAAGATAAAAGAAGATTAAATTCTCTAATTAATTCTTAGATAATAATCCAGCAGATTTTATTACCATGGTTCCTGCAAGTAAACCAATTGATAATAAAACAATTGTTCCTGCAGGAGTAATATCAAAGACATAAGAGATTAGAATACCTACTACCACAGAAAAAACAGAAAAACTCATTGAAATTATTGCAGTAAATTTAAAACCTTTGCCATACATAATTGCAGTTACATTAGGAATTACAAGCAAAGCCGAAATTAATAAAATACCTACAAGTTGGATTGATGTAACGACAGTTATTCCTGCCATAATCACAATCAAATAGTTTATTTTTTCTACAGGAATTCCACTAACTTTTGCCTGCTCTTCATTAAATGTAGAATAAAGAATTTGTCGATATAGTAACAGAATTACAATTAGAATTATTCCAGTTAATGATAAGATTAGAATAGTATCATCTACGCTAACAAGAAGAATACTCCCAAAGAGAAAACTAAAGATATCAATCGTAAAACCTCCTGAAAATCCAATAATTACGAGCCCAATTGCTATTCCTGATGATAAAAGGACGGCAATGGATGCGTCACCAGATATGTTGAATTTGTCTTTGAGTCTTGTAATGATAAGTGCACTAACTATTGAGACACCATAAGCTGTCCATAATGGGTAGATGCCTAGTAACAAACCTAATGCAATTCCACCAAATGATGAATGTGCAATTGCATCACCAAATAATGAATAACGTCTTAAAACTAAGAACAGTCCAACAACTGAACAAAGAATTGCAATGGCAGTTCCAGAAATTAATGCTCTATGCATAAAACTGTAAGTTAGAATTTCTAGAGACATGATTAATGATGATGCATATGTTCTTGCATAGAAGCCTCAGAGTATTGCTTTATCAATTCATCATCAGAAAAGAATTTTTTAGACTCACCATGGAAAAATAATGTTCTGTTTAAACATGCAACATGATTTGCTAGTTGATTAACAGCATCCAAATCATGAGAAGACCAAATAATAGTAATTTTTTGTTTAGAATTTAATTCACGGAGTATGCTGTAGAATAATTCTATGCTTTGTTTGTCAATTCCTGTCACGGGTTCATCTAAAATCAGAATTTTTGGATTATTTACCAAAGCTTTTGCAATAAAGACTCGTTGTTGCTGTCCTCCAGATAATTCACCAATTCTTCTATTGCTTAGTTCATGTATCCATAATTGTTGTAAAATTTCATCAATTCTATTTTCATCAGATTCATTTCTCAAACCCATTCTTACAACATCATTAACTGTAACTGGAAAATTTTTTTCGAAGATTGGTTTTTGTGGTACATATCCAATTTCTTTAAGATAATTTTTTGATTTTTTAATATCCTTACCAAAAAATTTGATAGTTCCTTTGTATTTTGTATTAAGTCCTAACATTGAATCAAAAAGTGTTGATTTTCCAGCACCATTAGGCCCAATTATGCCTAAAAAATCTCCCTCATTGATCACAAAACTCACATCATCAAGGGCTTTTACGTCTGGATATTGAACTGTAAGATTATTAATTTCAACTACTTTCAACATAATGCCTCCTTTAGATTGTTAAGATTTTCAGTCATTTTAAAAATATAAGTTCTATCAGAAAAAACTTCTATTGGAGATAAAATTAAAACTTTACCATCTATTTCATTTGCAATTATTTCAGATGTTTTACTATTAACATTCTCTTCACTGAAAATTACTTTAATATTTAATTCTCTGGCTGTGGAAATGACATTTTCTAATGTTTTTGCTGTGGCTTCTCCATGTGGATTGTTTGATAAAAGAATCGTGTGTTGATTTAGATTATATTCATCTGCAAAATATGAAAACGCATCATGAAAAGCTATAAAATCATAATTACAATTAGATAACTCATTACGAATTTTTGAATCAAGCAGATCTAATTGTTCAATGTATTTTACTGCGTTTGATTGATAATATTGCTGATTTTTAGGATCTGAATTAGAAAAAGCATTTGCAATATTTTGTACTTGTATTTTTGCATAAACAGGGTTTAACCAGATATGTGGATCTCCAGAAGTGCGAGCATATTCTTGGCCAAGATTCTTAATTAAAATTCCATCACTGGTGTCAACTATCACCCCTTGATAACCAATTTCAGCTAAATTATCAACCCAATTTTCAAAACCTATTCCATTAATAATTATTAGATCAGCCTTTTGCATTTTTTGTACATCTTTAATAGTTGGTCCCCAATCATGAGGTTCAACTCCAACTGGAACAAGTAAAATAACATCAACCTTTTCTTGTCCAACATTTTGTGAAAATTCATGAAGTGGATAAAATGATGAGATAACTTGTAGTTTTGAGCTATCAGTTGTTGTAAATTGTTGATTCGAGTTAGTCTCATAAACAACAATTGAGCTTAATGGAATTACTATTGCTATTGCAATTATTGCAAGTTTAATTTGTATATTCACGCAACAACATAATGCAAATTATTAATAAATCTATAAAATCTTAATAACTTTAACTGCTAAACTTATAAGATAATTAATAACATTAGGCATATGCCTATAGTATCAATCTCACTAAATGACGAAATTCTCTCAGAATTAGACAAGCTACAATCATCCATGGGATTTTCAGGTAGATCTGAAGCCATCAGAGCAGGAATCAGAGCATTTGTTTCTGAAGAAAAACAAAAGTCAGATTTGTCTGGAAATATTCATGCCATTCTTTTGGTTGTACACAATAATGAGTATGATCATGTTGTTTCAGGAATTACTCATAACTTTGAGGATCTAATTATAACACATCTTCATAGTAAGATTGAGAAAGAAAAATGTATGGAGCTCTTTGTTATGAATGGTAATGCAGAAAAAGTCACTACAATGACAAAAGATTTTCAGATAAATAAAAATATGGATACTGTAAAGCTTGTTGCACTTTAGACACTAAATCTAAATAAATTTGTTCTAGTAACAAAAACTACAACTGTTATTGAAGTTACTAAAACAATCAATGCAACAGTTCCAAATTCTGGTACAACAACAATTCTAAACTCAGTTTCTTGTTCAGTATTTCGAATGTTTTCAAATTTTATTATCATAGGACCTGTCTGATCTTCAGAAAATGTAAATTTTTCAAAATAACCACCAATGAGCGCTGTTCCTGACGTACGATGAATCTCCTTTCCATTTTGAATTATTACAAAGGTATAATCAGAATTTCTCAACGGTTCACTAGTTTGTCCATCTCTAATGGTAAAAACAAAGGTTGTGTTGATTCCGGGTTCTATCACTATAGGATCCCATGCGAGATTTAATTTAAAGTCCTCACTCTTTGTATATGCAATTAAAGGTAGTTCCATATTTTTGCTAGTAAATAGTGTAAATACAATATTTTCAGGTAATGGCTCGTCTGATTTTTTCATTTGATTTTTCAAAAATCTTAGATGATCTTGTAACAAAATAAAATGAACTATTCTCTCGTCATCTTCGGTATAATCATCAATTGTTACTGAAGCTTTGAATAGTTCAATTCCATTTGCATAACCTAAATAACCAGGAGTTACAAATTCAGTAAAATCTTTTGGAAAATGAGCTTCTACATGGACCACAGGTACATGAGACATTTGTTTTTCACTCCAGTCAAATGGCATTTCAAATGTTACCTGTTTAGCTTCAGGATCATACTCAAAATTGGAGATTTTATCAAAATATGACTTGAAACGAAATTCTACATCATGATTTTCTACATCTTTTTGAATGTAGGTAACAGTGTCAACTATGCTCAAATTGGCATTATAGATACCAGAGTTTTCTATAATGTTAGTTGGTTCATCAATGGTTTTTATCTCAATCTCAAAATTGTACAAACCTCCAGAATTAAACAAGGGTCCTGTAATTTCTATAGGATTAGATTCAGTTCCATACCATGCTCCAAATAAAGAGTCTTGTTCACCATAAATTGTAATTTCTCCTTCTTGTGTTGGTGTTACTTTAATTGATAAAATACCATCTTCTGCAAAGAAATAGTTTCTAAAAATCAGGTTATTTTCATGAAACAAACCAATTAGAAATGTGACATTTTTTGCATTTTCTTTTGTTTCCCTTTCCATTACACTAATTGTGATCTGTTCTTGATCATTTTCAAAATACATTGGCATTTCAACTGTAATTGAAACTTCTTTTCCTTGGATATCTATTGAATAAATGGTATCAATTCCTAATCCATGTCCATAAACACTGCTTGCTGGAAATAGTAAACAGACAGCCATTACAAATATTACAAATTTTATTAATGACAACATTATTCTTATTTCATCAGAATTATTTTACTGTTAGTAATTCTTCAACTTTTTGAATCAAATCATCCATTATTGTTGCTTCCAAAATTGGTTGAAGATCATTTGGATCACTTGCACCAAGTGCAGACAATGAATAAATATAATCAATTGTAGGCGTGTCAGTAGTAAGATAGTATTGCTCTAAAACGTGTTCTAGGGTATGTGGTTCAACAACTTGAGGCAATGCTTGTGTAACAGTTTTCTTTTTCCATAATTCAACTAGTCTTTTCCATTGGTCTAATGAAATATTCTCATCAATTTCTGGAATCATTTCAACTTCAGCTTGAATGTACATTTTCTTTTCAGTTCCAACTTTCTCATGTATTTCTGAAATTTCTTGATGTCCCTCTACTGAAAGTGGATCATAGTTTGCTGGTTGAGGAATTGACGGTGAAATAATTTTTTTAATTTTAAAGGAACTTCTGCCTATGGTCTCAATGTTTAGTTGTAATCCATCAATCTCTACATCTTTACACTTTGTAATCTTAGTAATTGTCCCAATCAATTTAGGAGAATTCCAACCATTTACAGAATTTTTTTCATCAATCAAACATACACCAAATTGACCGTCACCTAGCATACAATCATCAACTAATTGCTTGTAACGAGGCTCAAAGATTCGAAGTGGTAGTTCTTGTCTTGGAAATAAAACCAGATCTAAAGGAAATATTGGAATTACTTTTGTTGACGTCAACTAATCATATTGAAATGTCTTTAGATATATGGAATACGGATTCTAAAATAAATTAAAACCCATTCTCATTAAGTATCAAGCCTAATAGAGCTGCGCGTACATGCTTTCCATATTCAGCTTGCTCAAAGTATTTTGCATTTTTTGTATTATCAATATCAGTTGAGATTTCATCTAATCTTGGAAGAGGATGTAAAATTATAGAATCATCTTTCATCTGTTTTAGTAAATCTAATCCTACAACATAACTTCCTTTAACTTTTAGATATTCTTCTTCATCAGGGAATCTCTCTTTTTGGATTCTTGTTACATAAAGAACATCAAGTTCATCAATGTATTCTTCAATATCAGTAGATTCTGTATAAGATAATTTCTTTTTAATTTCATAAATTGAATCAGATCTAACTCTGAGAGATTCTGGAGATATTAAATGAACATCAACATCATAGTTTCCAAGTCCATGTAACAGAGAATAAACAGTTCGCCCATATTTTAGATCCCCGATAATTCCAATTTTTAAACCATCAATTTTTTTCTTTTCTTTCTTGATTGTAAACAAATCTTGAATTGCTTGTGTAGGATGCTCTTCTGTTCCACTTCCAGCATTGATAATAGGTTTTTCTGAAACTTCAGCTGCAAATTTACTTGAACCATCTAAAGTGTGTCGTAAAACAAGGACATCAGAGTAAATTGACATTATTCGTACAGTATCAGCAAGACTTTCACCCTTTTGTGCAGAAGAAGAAGTGATATCAGAGATTCCTAACGAATTACCACCAACTGATGCCATAGCAGAATCAAAACTAAGACGAGTTCTAGTACTTGGCTCATAAAATAAGTAAGCTAAAGTATTACCTTTACAGATCTTTCTTCGTTCTGTAGAGTTTAGTTGCATTATCTTATCTGTTGATGCAAAGATTTTCTCTAATTTTTCTCTATCAAACTCTTTAATCGAGATGATATCTTTTTGATAGAACTCGTTCATTCTTTCAATATTATATACCAGTGACTATACAAAGTATTCTGATGGAGCAGTCCGAACTTTTGGTTCGACGAATAAAGGAAGGTACTGTAATTGACCACATTGATGAAGGTAAAGGTCTCCAGGTTCTCAACGCATTAAGAATTGATGGTAAAGATGGAAGTTTAATTACCATAGCTCTGAATGTTCCAAGTGGCAAATTCAAGAAGAAGGACATCATAAAATTAGAAAACAAGTTTCTAAAAGATGACGATACAAACAAACTTGCAGTCATTGTACCAAATGCAACAATTAACATTATTAGAAATTACAAGTTAGTTGAAAAGAGAAGGGTTGCTCTTCCAAATGAGATAGATAGAATATTTCGGTGCTCAAATCCAGATTGTATAACAAACAGTACGGAACACATTGAATCAATAATGGATGTGATTGACAAAGAAGGAAGAGTACTCAAGTGTAGATATTGCTCAAGAGTACTAGATGTAACTCAGCTAAAATATAATTAAAATTGAAAAAAGATTTTATTGAGATTTATTGTCCTAAGATGATAAACATCATAACTATGCCATAGATAGCAATTGATTCTACCATACCTACAAAGATGAATACTTTGGACTGTAGTGCAGGATTCTCACTAATTACTGCAAGACCTGCTGCACCTACTTGGCCTAAACCAATACCTGCACCACCTGCTGCAAGACCAAATGCTAGACCAGCACCAATTAGTTTGGAACCATCACTCATACTACCGGTTGCTTCTTCTTGAGCATATGCTACATCTGTAAGACCTGCCGCAACTAATGCAATTGCTGCAAATGCTAACAATAAAACAATAGGTTTCATCTGTCTGAATTCCTCATAATTCCATATTTAAATCATGATGACGATAGAAAATTAAATTTGATCAAGTGTTTTGTTTTTGAATGATGTTAGATCATTTTTAATAGATTCTACGAAATTATCATAATCGTGATCTAGTATTGTTTTGGAATTTTCAAGTAACTTTTTAATTTCTTCTTTTACCATGATTTTCTACTTACTATCTTAGCTTTGACTTTTTTTAACTTTGCGAATTCTTCTCTTTCTTTCTCTTCAAGAGAAGAAGCGATAAATTTAACGTTTTGTTGATATTGAGGAATTATTACATTTTCTAAAGCATTAAGCAGTTTTTGTGTCTTTTCAAGGGCTTTTGCAAGACTAAAGATTGAATTTTCATATTCCGCTGCTTTACAGATTTGTGGCAGAAGTTCTTTGATCTGTTTTGCTGCTCTGTCAATTGAAGAATTTGTATCTGCAAATCCATAAGGCATTGACTTTGTATCTTTTTCAGTTACTGTAAGTGCAGGAATTTTTACATCAACCACTCTTCTTATATGAACATCTACTTGCATCGCAGCTGGTGTAGATTCAGCAACAGAATCAACTGTTCCTGTTCCTAATGAAAGATATGCTTCATTGACAGATTTGTAAATATCTTGTAGTGGATCCCAGATACCACCTCTTGTTTTAGAAGCCTTTTCAATCATATCTTCAATATTTTGTAAAAGAACTTTACGTTTATCATCTAAAATTTTTTGAACCATTATTGCAACTTGAGCAGATTTTTTGTATTTGAGAAGTTCAATTTTTGTAGCAGAAACATTTTGTCCAAATGACATTTATTTATTCTTCCTTATAGTATTGTTCTATGTATTTATCTTTGATTTTAGTAATCTCGTTCTTTGGTAATTTAGAAACAATCTTCCATAAAATTCCAAGTGTTTCTTCAATAGTTCTGTTCTCATCAATTGCTTGTGTAAGGAATTCTTTTTCAAAGATATCACCAACTTCCATGTATTTCAAGTCAATTTCAGTTAGTCCTGCTTTACCTACAATACCTGCTAGTGCTCTTACTTCTTGTGCTCTAGAATATGCATCATAAACTTGATTAGCAACTTCACTATGATCTGCCCTTGTAACTCCTTCACCAATTCCATCTTTCATCAGTCTACTAAGA